>DAZI01000082.1 GCA_002507245.1 Candidatus Bathyarchaeota archaeon UBA233 | reverse complement strand
TCGAATCCCGGCCGGAGCACCACATACTTCTAAGTTTATTTCACGGTTCTTTTACGGAAATATGCTGTATTCTTGCTGTTTGCTGTGCAGCAAACCGGAACTGCTTGAACCTTAAAATTTGAACCTCGTTCGAATAGGAATTCAATATTTGGTTTGAGTTTTTAAGATATAGAAAAAAACGAAATCTTCACGAAAAAATTGTTTCGCATGATATATTAAAAATCCCAAAACCAAAACCCTTTTAAGCTCAGAAGTTAAAGTCATCCGCGATAAAGATGTCACTTAATAAAGATACTGCTGAGAGAATCTATGATGAATTAATCAAGATTAGGGAACTCTTAGAGCGTCTAGCTCGGAGAGAACTTAGAGAAGACCTGGAAAGCGTCGCAACAACAAATGAAAGGAGAAGAATCTGGGCTCTATGCAATGGCTTGAACAGCACATCTGAGATATCTTCAAGGGTAGGTGTTTCCCAGCGTGCTGTTCAAATTTTTGTCAATGAACTTCAAGCTAAGGACCTAATTACTATGGAGAGAAGAGGTTATCCAAAACGGAAGTATGATTACATCCCTTCAGATTGGGAAATCGCAGGTGAATAGATTTGAATGGTACGCAAGCTCTTGAAGAAAGATTGATAGAAATTAGGGAAAGAATCGATGTTATGATACACCTTCTACTCGCACCGGTTCAAGCGACAGAACCTAATGTTCGCGGGAAAGTTCAACGTGAAGTGCTCAAGCTGTGCGATTTCGCACACACTCGAGAAGAAATTGCAAAGAAGCTCAAAATATCCTTAAATCTACTTGATGTGACACTCAATAAGCTCAGAAATAAGAATTTTATTAGGTCTGTTCAGGTTAGTGGTAAAACCTATTACATTAGGATAAGGTAGGTGCTATGTCAGAGGATATTAAATTATTGTTGGAAGAAATTTCTGGAAAGTTGGATGAAATTATCACGCTTTTGATGCTTTCAAACTTGCGGGAATTGCGGAAGGTTAAAGCGGAAATTATGAAAGATAAGATCGCTAAAGCAATTATCTCTAACGCAGACGGAACGGTTAGTTATTCGGATTTAGCTAAGCAGATCGCTGAAGACCTTGGAGTAGCTGAAATCACAGTAAAAAAGAAGATCTCAGACCTTAAATCTATGGGGATTCTCATCGGTCAAAGAAAAGGGAGAGAGGTCTTTTATGAAGTCTCTACGCTCTTTGAATAATTGCTCATAGACAGTGAGAGAAATGAAGAGGAGAAACCATGAAACTGAAAAAGTAGTGATGGATTCAATTGTTGAATATATATTTCAGACGCATAAGTTTCCATCAGTTGCTAAAATTTCTGAAATGACAAGGATTAACCGAGTCAAATGTGCAGAGATCTGTAGCCAGCTTGTAAAGAAAAATAAACTATACACAGTCTTTGAAGGAAAAGGTGTGCCTACCGTTTATGTTCCCTACGACATGATGCAAAGTTTGTTAATGACACAGAAAAAACCGGGCTGGGTTTCAAATTACTCTTTCAAAGAGGAAATCAAATTGACTGAAAAGGCAAGGCATATGAACGATCAATTAATTGCCTTTGACACGTTTAAAAGGCTGATTTATGCAACGGATATTCCACTGGAAGAAGCTGTTGCTTTTGCGTTAAATTGGCTCGGTTTCAAAAATGTCATTCACTTTAAAGACAACACCGACAATCCTGACATCACTTTTGAGTATAATTCAAAGAAAGTGTTAGTTGAAGTTGAAGGCACAACTAAGGCCGGAGGAAAAGCCAAAATCTTACAACTTGATGGTTGGTTGCGAAGAGAGATAGACAAAGGTATAAAGGCAAACGAGCTACAAGGAATTTTTGTTATTAACCACTTTAGAGATGTTGAACCGAGTTCTAGAGGCGATCCCCTTACACCTCATGCTAAAGAATTTCTTAAGCGTTATAATTTTAGATTTTTTACAACTCCGTTTCTGTTTGACGTTATAAAACGTGTGAAAGAAGATAAGCTCTCAAAAAAGGAGGCAAGAAAAATTGTCTGGCAAGGTCAGAAAATCGCTTGAGAAAAAATATAAGAATAATCGAGACAGAGAGATCGAGATACTTGAAGAAATCCTAAGATGGATAAAAGTTACAAGTATTCCACAAGTAAAGAAATTGCTTTTGGATCTCCTTCAAAGCGATGAAGAAAAAATTGCGTATCACCGTAGTAACGGACGTTCCAGTAGGGAGGTAGCAAGGTTTGCTGGCGTGCGTCATGGTGCTATAGCTAAATGGTGGAAAATTTGGATTAGAGCAGGGATAGCTGAATCGATAAGTGTAAGAAGGGGAAAAAGAGCAAAGCGCATATTCTCACTTGAAGATTTTGGTATTGAAGTGCCCTCACTCAAGAAGATAAAACACAAGAAGGAAAAAAGTGAAGTTTCAACCCAAGAAGGACCCAAAAGAGGAAGGCGAGAAAGTTGAATGAAGAAATAAAGAAGTTAATCAGACAAAATGAGATAATAATTTCTCTCCTTGGGAGGTTAGCTTTTAAACCTGAGGATATTCGAAGAATAGTTACATCAAAAAAACGAAACCCAGAAAATTACATTGATGGTTATAACGCATGTGACGGTAAACATTCAGTTTCAGAAATAGCGAGAATTATCGGAGTGACGCAAGGAACACTATCTCCAATACTTGCAGAGTGGGAAGAGCTAGGAATAATCTATGAAATAGAAAGGCCAAAAGGAAAATTCTACAAGAAACTCTTTCCTATCTAGGTGAATCTTATACCTGAAACAGAGACTTCGAATGCTTTCTTTTGACATGAAGTGATTGAAAGCTAGAACTGACTCATAAACGAAACTGAAAGAATACTTCGTATTGACTTCTGGAATGAAGGGAATTGCACACAAAGTAAATCTCACGATAAAAACAAGAACGGGGTTCAAATCGAAGTTCAAATGGTATCCGGAGCACCATCATAGTGTGACAAGTTGAGGTTTAAATTCCCGGTTTTGCGTACGCATAAATAAGAGATAAAAATGATTAATTGCAAAATTATTGGTGTGAATAACATGAATGTTGGAGTTTCCAGAAGATACGTTCATAAAAAGGCTTTTTTGGTTATTGTGATTGTAATTATTGCATCAATGATTTTGGTTGTGTTTCTCTATAGCTTACCCCTTCTTATCATGACCGAGCGCCTCAGAGTTGGCCAATTCCAGTTTGACGGTCTTGGATATGGAGTGAAGGTATTTGATTCTGGCGGAAACGACTTGGCTCACCCATACCTTCGCGTTCCAAGCCAAGTCTCAACGTCGCCCACTCACGTCCTTTTTTCAATATGGCATGCGGAAGGTACAAAACTTGACTCGCTTACTCTTGTTTTCTCTTCTGATGGCATATTCTCCCTGGCGCTAATTGCACCTGAAGGTTTTCCCTGGCCTAGAACGGATTTCCACGAAACAAGCGATGGCAGGGGAGTAATCTTGGACATTCCAGACCTCAAACTTCAGGGAGAAGGGACTGTGACCTTGGAATTCTTCCTTCAGTTAGCCTCAGATCACCTTGACCTGAATATTCGTGTCGAGTTTTCACTACACAAAAAGCCGCCTTTCTCATTTACACGCTACACGGCAGATGCTTCTCTAAATGTTGCAGTAGAAAGACTCGAATAAGAGTGCACGCATCTTAGGAGTGATAAGCCTTTAAATGCTGGCGGGCTAATTTGAATTTAATTTCTGGCACACAGCACGATTATCCACTTCAGCTTCATTCTACGTGGCGCATTAATTCAATTGTTACAAATGCACGAGCGTAACTTAAATCCCGATATTTTAAACCGATATAAACCTATTACAGAGCACTAATATGCCCTTGGGCTTGTTTAGTGTTAGATTGTTGTTCTCGCAGGAGCCTGCGACTCCCGATTTTAGAGTAATGTATCGTTCCATGTTGTCTGGTAATTGCTATAGACCGGGAAGCTTCTCTTTTAAGGTGAGTTAAACCACTCTTCAGCGGAGAATGCGTAGATGATTAAGATTAGGGCTTTCCTTAATGGCGATGAAAATAGTTGCTCATATTCATAACATGGCTTTTACAGAATGGATTGAATCGTTGGGCAAAGAATATGATTATCGCTATGTAACCCCTAAGGATGTGCTAGCATGGACTAAGGAAAATCATTCAAAGCATGAATCTTTGTGGATTGCGGAGATGGATGGGGAAGCAGTTGGATATGCACCATTATCATCTGATGGAAATCCATGGAAAGAAAGATTTCAGGGAGCTTCTCTTCGTTCACACAAGCCGTGATATGGGGCAGAGCAAGATCGCAGTTCCAAAGTATAGATGTCAAGGAGTGGCGAAAGCTCTTATTCAAGAATGTCTTGAATATTTTGAACCATTGGGCGCAAACTGGTTGTGGTTGTAACTTATAGCGATAATAAAGCTGCGGAAAAACTCTTACAGCAATTAGGTTTCGTTCACCATGACAACAATCGCTTAGGCATTCTAGGAGTATTACCAGAATATCGAAAAAAGGGAATCGGTTACACCCTTTTCTATCATCTTCTAAGATATCTGTGAGAAAAAGGGTTTTCAAAAGCCATAGCAGACACAGGATTAATTCTTTCAGATGCAATAAGAATGTATAAGCAGTTTGGCTTCAAAATAATCAGAAGACAACAGGCTTGGATCAAAATACTTCAATAACCTATAAACCTACTCGGAACATCATCTCATCATTTGCGCAATTATCCAGGCAATAAGCGTCGAGTTATGAAATTTTTCCCTCTCTTTTTCTGGTTATTTTTCCTCTTTTCATGAAAAATGCCTATTTATTTTTCTTAAGTCTTCTCAAAGTGGTTGAAAGAAAATGTTGGTCTTGAGGAAAGTAATCATAGCAAAGGTAAGTCTGTTTATGGTGATGATGGCGTTGTATATAGGTGTGCCAATTGTAAATGCTGGAGGGGCGGTGTTTGAATGGACAAGCCCAACAACAGCGGATCTGAATTCGGTATTTATGCTTAGTATTAGTGACGGATGGGCAGTAGGTGATGGTGGAACAACGATTCATTGGAATGGCACTGATTGGAGCAATGTGACAAGCCATACAACAGAAGATCTCCATTCAGTGTTCATGGTTAGTTCTGATGACGTGTGGGCAGTAGGCACTAATGGATTGATAATTCACTGGGATGGAGCCGATTGGAGCTTTGTAGCGAGCCACACAACTAATACTCTCTACTCAGTGCATATGCTTAACGCTAGTTATGGGTGGGCAGTGGGCTATGGAGGAGTATCTGTCCGTTGGAATGGAGTTTCATGGGGTATTGTAACCACTCCGTTGGATTCAGATGACTCTCTTTATTCAGTGTTTATGGTTAGTGACAATGATGGGTGGGCGGTGGGTGAGAATCGCACTAGTGTTCCTCGCCCTTTTCCTCAACCGCCGCTAACCGATAAATCCGGTATAATACTTCATTGGGATGGAACCCAATGGAGCGTTTACGACATAGATCTTTACAGACGAATCCCCAAATCAGTGTTCATGCTTAACACAAATAACGGATGGGTGGTGGGCTCCACCTTTTTACTGATCCCTGGCAACGATGTCGTGCTCCATTGGGACGGAGTTAATTGGACCGAAACGGCAACTCCAATAACAATCCCTCTTTACTCAACTTATATAGTTAGCTCCAACGATGGATGGGCGGTAGGTTCTGCTGGAACAATAATTCATTGGAATGGAACACAGTGGAGTAATGTTACAAGCCCAACAACAAATAGTGTGAACTCGGTGTATATAGTTAACGCAGAAGACGGTTGGGCAGTAGGCGACAATGGAACAATAATTCGGTGGACTGGAACTGAGTGGATACCTGAATTTTCAGCAATGATATTTACACTGCTTTTGATAAGCTTAACGTTGATCGCGATCACTTTGACAAGATTCGTGTTAAAGAAGCGTAGAGAACTGTTGTTTAAACGTAACACCCAGCTATAGCGTATAACCTGTAGTTTAATGGGTGATAGGGTTATGAGGAAGTTTGTGTTTGTTTTCCTTGTTTCATCTTTGTTTGGAGCTCTTGCATCTGTACAGAAAGGGAACATTTCAACTGTCAAAGCTTCTTATTCGATTTATCAAGGAGATTTGATTATCACCGGGAATAATGTGACTACTATTGAAGGTAGGTTTGACATTAACGGAAGCATAATAGTGGAAGAAAATGCGACGTTAATTCTTGAAAACGCCATAATAAACTTCACTCAAACAGAACAATATGAACACAACTTGATCTTAAGAAAACCAGTAAACGGAAATCCACGCTTGAAATCCAGGAACACAACAATAACATCAGACTACTGGTTTTTGGTTTCTCTTTACGATAATAGTTCGGCGATCCTATACGACTCTACAAATATTCCTTATTTATATATCCATGATTCTAGTAATGCTTCGGTTTCTAACTCCGTAATTAGGTTTACTCTGGGAGTTTCTCAATCTTCTGTTGTGTCTGTTTCTAATTCCGCAATCAACACATTACTAGCCTACGGTTTTTCCACCGTTTCCGTTTTTAACTCAACAATCAACCTGCTTATTCTTAACTCAGCCGGTGTAAATTGTTCCTTCGTTAACATTGGATCAGCTCAGGCTTTTTACTCCTTTTGGGATCATTACCTTAATTCCTCAGTGGTTATTTCTTCAGGTGGCTGGGCTCCAAATGTGACCGTTAGAAATACTAGAATTGATCGTTGGCAACTTGGATTTCAAAAGAACTCAAATGTCACAATAACTGATTCCACACTCTTTAGGTTGTATCCCAGTTATTCCACTGTCTGGCTAATCAATAGCACTGGTGGATTGATCGGTTTCACTGGCTGGGGTAGAGTTTACATTTTATGGTACCTTAACGTCCACGTGATTGACTTAATAGGTCAAAATATTCCCTCCGCAACTGTGACTGCAACTTATCCTAATGCAACATTAGCTGAGTTAAAGTTAACAGATGCCAAAGGCTACGCAAGACTGACTTTAATAGAGATGATGATTAATGCAACCGGAGAATATCCTATTGGAAATTATACTGTTGAAGCAACCCATCTAACTTACTCAAACACCACAACAGTAAACATGACATACAATAAAATGGTTACAATTATCCTTTCAGGCTTCATAATTCCAGAATTTCCATCGTTCTTTATTCTACCATTATTTATGGCTATAACACTACTAGCAAGTGTAGTGCACAGAAGGAAACATAAAAATGTAGAAATGTAGACTGACCTAAAATTCAACTCCTTTCTTTTAAAAGCCTTAAAACTCTATTAACTTACAGACTTAACATGTGAAAAACAATGGAAATTAATAATGACGGAATGGAGAAGTTTCTTGTATGAAGACTGCGGTGTTGTTTGACCTTGGCAACACTCTGGTTCACTACTTTGAAAAGTACGAGTTCCAAACAATTCTTAAACAAGCTATCGATGAGGTGCAAAACTATCTCCGCGAAAAAGATGTTTTTCATGTATCCTCAGACGATGTGTGGCGCGCCGTAAAGACTGAGGATTTTGAAGCCAGCGACTATCAAGTCAGACCTTTAGAGGAGCGGTTGATGCGAATATTTCAACTTGATAACCTAGTTTTCTCCCATGAAATCATGGCAGCCATGTGCAGATGCTTCATGGAACCCATATTCGCCAGGGCATACTGCTACGAAGACACGGTACCTACACTTAAGGAACTAAAGTCCAAAGGTTATAAGCTGGCGATTGTCTCCAACACAACATGGGGAAGCCCAGCTAACCTTTGGCGGGAACACCTAGCGCTCCTCGGTTTAAGTACATACTTCGACGTGATTGTGTTTTGCAGAGATGTAGGATGGCGAAAACCTGCAAAACAAATATTCCAATACACATTGCATAGGCTGAAGGTGCCTCCACAACAATGTGTGTTTGTAGGAGACGACCCGAGATGGGATGTTGTTGGACCAAGTGCTGTTGGAATAGACCCGATACCCATAGACCGTAAGCCCTCAACGCAGCATTTCAAAGAGGAACTGAAACCTATCAAAAACCTTAACGAACTAGTCAACAAACTGCAACATATTTAGGTCAATCGAAGCGTAGCATTTGAACGAAAAAAGGGTCAGCAAACGGCTTAAAGAATATTCGGCCGGCTTTTGGGCATCTATCCCCCATATTCATTTTGTCTACCATTAAGTCAACATTCCCACATGGACATCAATGCTACTTTCCATGAAAAGAAGGTGCGACCGTATAC
This sequence comes from Candidatus Bathyarchaeota archaeon UBA233, assembly GCA_002507245.1. GTDB lineage: Archaea > Thermoproteota > Bathyarchaeia > Bathyarchaeales > UBA233 > UBA233. The sequence continues at coordinate 5,859 of DAZI01000082.1, read as the reverse complement.
TTTTTTGATCCTTACTTTTCACAAGAGCTTCTTATCCCTGCAACGTATACTGAAATGATCATCACGGGGCTTACGCCCAGATAGATCCAATTAAAGGGATGGGCAAATATGTTTATTCCAGCAATAAGGACCACGAATATAACATCGAAAAGCATAGATAGCCCCCAGAAAACAAACGCTATTTTTAATGCAAATCCACTGGTTGCTTTTCTTTGTATTCTCTTGAAATAGAGGCTTGCAGGAATATAGTAACTCGGAACAGCGGAAGTGTAGACGATTAAAGTACTCACATAAAGTGGAATACTTCCAATAAATGCCTCATAATTTGTTGAAAAGGGCACCCTATACAGGTATAAAGCCAAAAGCATTATTGGAGTTGCAATTATCCAAATTAACACGTAGCTAATCAGGAAATATGGTATTAGAAGAACATATTTGTTTGTTTTGCCCACCTTCTATCACTTATTTACATCCAATCAAACATTCAACTTTTGTCTTTTAATTCTCCAAGAAAACAGTATGAACCTTCATCATTTATCCACAAGTTAATTATTTTGAAGTTCTTGAAGTTCTTTCTTAATAAGTCTTTGTTAAATTGATAGTGAGGTAAACCTTTTTCTTCTCCACCTAAAATGACGAAGGTCCTAGGAGCAATAAATTTTATTCCAAACCATCTTTCTTTCGGTATTTCTTTCTTTGATCGATTTTTAGGCACTGTTACAAAAATTAAACCAGCAGGCTTTATTACTCTTTCAATCTCTTTAATCGTCTTCTTTATTTGCTGGATATTTCCATGGTGTATAGTTGTGGTGCTGATTAGCGCATCGAAAAAGTTATCTCGATAAGGCAATGAGGTCATTGACCCCACTTTAATATTGGCGGAAAGATTCAACTTATTTAATCGTTGTTTTGCTTTTCTTAATGCTTCCTTAGAAATGTCTATTCCATATACATCAAGGTTTTTCTGTGTCAGGTAGATTATATGCCTTCCTGCACCACATCCTAAATCAAGAACTCTTCTCACCCTACGTTCCTTAAACAGCTCTGTTACAACGAGTATTTCTTTATCTACTTCAAGTGTAGTTTCAACTCTTCCTTTTTCTCTTTTGTATATTTCATCCCATATTTCTCTAATTCTTAATCTGTTCCAATTCGTTTCGGAATTCCCCTCCAGTAGTTATCATATGACAGTGAATCTCAAATAAGATCAAAAATTTGAACTGGTATTTAACAACATTAGTGGAACATTTACGTGGGAATTCCGATATATGCTGTTTGGTTCTGTATTACCGTGTAGTCTGTTACTAGTTAACAGTCGTCTTAGGGTTATATTCAAAGTATCTCTTTAAGGTTATTAACATAATAGAAAACACTAGAAGGGTAATCAACAAGGAGTTTATGTGGGAAAATTCTGGAATGACGTTAAGGATATAGTATTGCCCTCCATTATCGCATAATCTCATGTTTCCTGCGTTGTCATAAACTATGACTTTATACTTCACTGTTGTTCCCGCAGGCATTCCAGGGATTTTTCCTTCCCATAAGCCGGTTGTTGAATTAAAGATTGTAGACGTGTTAACCCATAATTCCGAATCATTCAAGTTGTACAGAATTGTTACGTTTTTGATTCCACTTACATCGGTTGTATTTACAGAAACTCTTACCTCTTCTCCATCATGGGGATTTTCAGGCAGATGATAAATCGATAACACTTCTGGGGGGAAACTATCCGTTACTTTAAATGAGTATTCTTCTGAAATAGCTGTGTTCCCGAAAATGTCAGTAACATAGACCTTGAGCTTCACTTCAGTTCCATATGGAAGCGATGGGATCGTTCCGCTGTACTCCTTGTTGGTAAAATCATATTCTTTACTGCAGTTCATGGTTATGTTGTTCCATTTTGTTCCGTCATGGTAGCTAAGAACAACCTTTGAAAGGGGACTTTGGTCATAAATATCCGCGTACACGTTTATGCTTTCGTTGTAGTTAGGAAGGTAAGGGGTCCAAGAAAAATCCAATAAGTAAGATTTCTCTAAATCGTTTTCAGCCCAATTTCCTAAGGCATCACATGCATAAATTTTAAAGAGAAGAGTCAAGTTGGTGGGAAAACTGTCGAAGTATCCTTCAAATGTTCCTGTTTTAGTTACTGCCGGGGCTTCTTCAACATAACGTAAATTCCAGCTTTTATCTATGTACTCGTCGGGTAAATTGTAAAAGTAAACAAAGACCCACATTATTGGATAGTCTTCTCCAAGAAGCGACCAAAAGGCCCATGTAAGCCAGCTTTCAACATCAGTTACATTCGTAACAATTCTAATCATTCGGTACGTTTCATTCTCCATTGTAACCTCCTGTTTCGGGTTAAGTATTAGTGGTCCAATGACATCCGCCACTTTGCCTACAACAATTTGTTTCATCAATGGACGATTATCAACAAGCTCTCCTTCAACGATGTATGGAGTATCTCCTATGCCGTCACCGTCAATGTCCTGACCGACATAGTTACTCCAATAATTCCCCACCGTGGTATTATCGAATCTGCAGCTATGGAAACGGTAACCACCTATAAACTGAGATGTATTATTTATGAAGTTGTTATAGAAGCAATAATCTGGCAAACCGTAGACGCCATATTCATTTTGCCGTATGTTGCAGTTAAACACTTTGACAACACTGCTGTCATATATCCATATCCCATACATGTTTTGATGAAGGTCATTGTTAACAATGGTTATGGCGGCGCGTAAAATGTCTAAAGGGCGAGGTGGCGAATAAAGAAGGTTGCATTTCATTAAACGAATACCTATATCGTTATTGTATATGTTGCTGCTTGAAACTGTCACTATTGGACTGTTTAATAGTTCAATTCCAATTTCATTGCTATATACTGTGCAATTGTATACTTTTCCGAAATAGCAAGTTTGTATTCTGATTCCGTGAAAAGTGTTATTGTAAGCTATAGAGCTGGAAATTATTGGGAAAGTAGACAATAACGCAGAGAACCCATAATAGGAGTTGTTTGATGATTCACAAGCATAAATATTTATTCTGCTAGATTTGTAGATGTAAATGCCTGCAGCTCCATTCGAAACTTTGCACTTGCTAATTATAATATCTGACGAATTGAAAACGTAAATCGAGAAAGTGTTATTGAACAGTGTACAATTTGAAATCTTTACATGATCGGTGTTACATATCTGAACACCATAATCATAGCTATTGTGGATTATGCTGTTTTCGATTATGGCTTTCGCTGTGTTTATCCATACGCCTCCCGTGTAGAGCGGCCCCCAGAAACCTGCATTTTCTAATTTACTGTTTTTCATAACGAAACGGCTTTCCGATTCTACCTTCACATAATAGCCTCGTTCTAACCCGTACGTCAAAATCTTAGAATTATCGAGGTTAAATTCGCCTCCCGGCAATACCTTTATGTAAAAAGTTCGTTCAGCTGTGCAGTTGATTTTTAGAGTAACATTACGTAAGGTTAGAGACGAGTTTACAATAAGATTTCCATTCAGAATTATGGTCTTATTTTCTACGGTTGTTGGGGTGAGAACCTTCCAGTCTTCCATTGGCGCAAAGGTTTTCTTCCTAACTTTTAAAATGGTCCAGATGTTAACTTCTGGGATTTTAACCGTTATTCTTCCATCAACTTCTTTGCTATAAGATAGGCTCACTCCATCGATGTTGCTTGGGGAATATAAGATTACTTCTAGTGGGTAACCTTCAAATTCTGGTCGTAATTTGAAAGTGAAGCTTATATTTCCTTGAGGTATAACTCTGTCATTATTGAAGTCGTATTGATAATTTACTAAGTGGAAAACCATTAAATTCCGTTCTTGATTCCAGTTTTGGAAAACTGTAATGTTCGCATGTAGATCCGTAGTAATTTCGGACTGCAACACATTTGTAATCCTATTTTGGAATTCTTCAAGAACTGTTGTGTTCCTGTTGTTATAATACTGTAGAAGCAGGTTGTCTGTCCAGGAGATTACTGTTCCATTTCCATAAGTATGGGTGTTTCCGTCAAAAAGTGATTGCCAGACAGGCCTTGAAACGCTAATTCCGCTTTCATCTTTTGTTCCAACTTCTCCGACACCTATTAGGATTCCTCCTTGCGCCGTGTAATTGAGTAATAGAGCGATCTGTCTATCCGACAAACATTGAACGTTCGGCAGTAATATAGCATTGTATTTTGTTAGGTTTTCCAAAGTTACTGTATCATTTACCCAATAATTATCCCCAAAGACAATAGGGTCAAACGTGCGGTGCATTTCTGAAAGTAGGTAAAACCCACCTTCAAAGCTTAAGCGATTTTCTATTGATGCAAATACGCTTGTAGGTATGGAATATACAATTCCAAATTCCCCGTCCTGCTTTGCCTCAAAAAGTTCTGGATGAGAATTAACAAGCATGAAGTATGGAAATGACGCATTTGCCTCCAGACTATTAGGCGGTGGTATCCCTGACCAACCACCACACGCGTACAACTCAGCTATGCTTAATAAGTAAAGATCCTGAGACTTGCTTCCTGAATTCCACGGACTAGGCGAGGTCATAGGCATGTATCTCTTTCCTAATGAGAAGGCAACTTTAAAGTCAGGTGTAGGCCTATAAACTGGATAATTCAATTCTCCGTACCAAATTTCAGACCACATCCCATCCACGTAGCTTGATATCAAAATATTTGTTCCAAGCCCATGGTATAAGTTAGAAAAGATGAAGAATTCTTTACCTCGGCTATACGCGTACCTTTTAAGCTCGGTATATACGTCTCTATAAAATTCTATAAACATCCGTTCGTTATTTTTTGTCCAATCTTGCCAGAGTATTGACGCGTTGCCCGTACTAGGCGGCAAGTTTTCTTCAGTATAGCCAAGGCTAATAAGGTATTTTCTAAAGTCAAAGGTTGTAATGTTCTCTATTCCTAATGCTTCTAGCTCTGTTTGGTTATATTTTTCAGCAAGATATTCTCTGAAACTTTTAAGGGTATTATTGTCAAATGTGTGCTTGAGATTGCCTAGTGCGCCTGTTCCAACGTCGAAAACAACAGCATCCGCCCCTGCATCAATGGCAAGTTTTGTTGTGTTAATTAAAAATTCTTTAAATGTTGGCCGGTTAGTGGACGTGTAAAACGTAGGTGTGCCATACGGGTCATAACCATTTATTATAACGCTTCCATTCAAACAGACGAACCCAGCATTTTCAGGAGTAAACTCAGGGTAAACTTCACGTAAACGTGTTAGATTCACGTCAGCTGGACCTAAAAGGCTTCTGTATATCAAATACTTGACTCCATGTGCATGAAGATTATCTATTAAGGGTTTTGTCAACTGCACCGATTCAGGCAAGTAAATACCTGGGTAAATGTCTAAGGCTATAGTTGTCCTTATGGGATAATTGTCATAGGGATAAGCACCTGGTATTTCAGCACCACTTAAGAACTTTAGATGATTTTGCAAGGAATTATTTTCTTGTAAAACTATGCCTTGAAATGTCTTGTTGACCTTATCCAAAGTTTCTATATTTCCACGTTTTTTAACGTCGTTATGTTCTGAAACAATCGTGAAAGTTGTCAAAAATGCTCCAAATAAAGTACTCATCAGTAAAACAACAAACAAGTCTTTCTTGTTTAAAAAGCGTGTAATTTTCTCGTTAAGCTTTCTAGGCGCCTTCAAAAACACCCCTTGTGCCTAAACATGCACGTTGATGGAGATTTTGAACAATAGTATTTAACCTATATGAAGCCATACTACATACTTAAACTAAGTAATGCTCTGCACGGCTTTCTTTAACCTAAAATATGCCGTTTTATTTTTCTCTAGGTATTCCAATATACCTCGGGGTTCTTAACTT
>DAZI01000031.1 GCA_002507245.1 Candidatus Bathyarchaeota archaeon UBA233 | reverse complement strand
CGAGTGAAAAGAAGATTCGACATAACCTTTGCCGCGGACTTAACTGGCATAAGGCGCCCAACATCCATTTTAAATAGGTTGGCGTAAGCCTCAACTTCTCTAATCAAGATTTGCATGTCTGAAACCAGGCCAGCGCACGCTGCACCTATATGGTCTGCAATTTTGAAAACTTTCTTTCCACCTCTACTTACAACCAAATATCCATAGGAAACTCGTTTTTCCGAGGCTAAGATAACTCCTTCAGAACATACTACACCCACAGTAGTTGCTCCTGGAACCCAAAGGTAGGGATACTGTGCTTGTTCACGATTATCCAAATGCTTTATCCTCCCTTTCGCATGCAGTAAGCCAAGACAACCTATTAAACTATTTGATACAATAATTAAAAGTTACCATTCATCCGAGGGAATTGAAACTGATACATATATATGGAAAACAAATTAAGGGCGTCTGGTATTGTGGGGCATTTGAAAATGAGAAAGTTTTCGCTGTAAGCTTCGGTTTTAGTGAAAATAGAGTGTTACAAAGTTTAATGAAGAAATTGCCTTATGGAGTTATGTTTAAACAAGTAATGCGGCCCACTGTCTTCTATAAATCCGTGGTTGAAGCTTTAAGTCTAATCTACAGAGGAGAACAGGTTTCTCAAGTCTTTCCGTTGAACATGAAACGCCTGTCTAAATGTTTTCAGCGAATACTAAAGGTTGTTGCCGCTATTCCATGTGGTTATGTAGCAACTTATGGTGGAATAGCTAAAGTCTGTGACACGGGTGCCCGTGTTGTTGGAGGAGCAATGGCATCAAACCCTTTTCCATTGTTAATTCCGTGTCATCGAGTGGTTCGTTCAGATTTGACTCTTGGTGGGTTCGGCTTAGGCGAAAAGGTGAAGCTTAACATTCTTGAGAAAGAGCAAAAAGGCTTTGAGGAGTCAAGCCTTCGATTTGGTGAGAAGGTATTAACGTTGTTTCCAGTGGAGCGCGTTATCAAACATTTTAAGACAGAAGAATAGCAAATGTTAAGTTTCGATTAATAAGCTAATGTTTAGAAGAATGAATGAGATGATGGTATGGTTAAACGTGGCCTGATTATCGGAAGATTCCAACCCTTCCACAAGGGACATTTGTACGTAGTGAAACATGTTTTGGAAGAGGTTGATGAAGTTGTCATTGTTGTTGGAAGCGCGCAATACAGTCATCGACTAGATAATCCGTTCACCGTTGGTGAACGTTTGCTTATGATACGGCAAGCCTTACAAGAAGCGCAAATTCCGCTTTCAAAATGCTGGCTCATTCCAGTTCCAGATCTGCATGTTCATATGCTGTGGGTCTCTCAGGTTATAGGATATACCCCGAAATTTCAAATCATATACACAAATGAGCCGTTAACTAAACGCCTATTCGAAGAGGCAGGATTTAATGTTAAACCTATACCATTTCATAAGCGAAAAATATACTCAGCCACAGAAATTAGAAACAGAATGCTTAATGGGAAAAACTGGAAAACTCTTGTGCCCCGAGCTGTAGCAAGAAATATAGAAAAGATATCAGGAGTTAAAAGGATTCAGGAACTAGCCAAGACTGACAAAGTTTAACACTTTCTTGAAATTTTAAGACACTTCCCTACTTCTGCTTTGAACTGTCTTGCAGCATTTCCGAGGTTTACAGAAAATTCGAGAAAACCATGGCTTCCAATGATGGCTAAGGCTTCGCCTTTTGAAACTTCATTGTAAGCGGAACATAATTTTACCTGAAACTTATCCTTTCCAATTATAAGACTGATTACATCTCCTTCGCTAACTCCAAGTTTTTCCAGTTCGCTTATTGAAATGTTTGTAATTATATTTCCAAAGTCGTCTATATGGAGGATCTCTCCTTTCACTTGGTTTTCTTCAAGTTTTGCTTTGGCATATTCTGGGGTTGTGTAATGGATAATTTCTGGTCCGAACTCAGATACGGCGATTCCACGTGCGAGATAGGCAGCAGCTGGAGCAAAAATGTCACGTCCATGGAAGGTATGTGACACTTGGAAACGCATGTAAGCTTTGTTCCTTATTTCGTAGACGTGTTTTATGCCTTCTTTTTCTGCGGCTAGCATCAATAATCCGTTATCTGGGCCAACAAACCAGCTACGTTGAGTTTCTACTATAATAGCACGTCTTTCCGTGCCTACTCCCGGATCAACCACACCTATGTGAATACTTCCTTCGGGGAAATATGGCGCGGCGCAGGCTAGCATGAAAGCACCCATTCGCACATTGAATTTTTCGATGTTGTGCGATATGTCAATTATTTTTGCTTCTGGACATATTTGGAGAATGATAGCTTTCATTTCGGCTACATAAACGTCTTTTAACCCGAAGTCTGTGAGTAACGAAATAATCTGCACTGAATGCCCTCTATTCATGTGTACTATTAATGTTGGGCAATAGAATTATAAAAGGAACTGCGGAAGATGAGGGAACTGCTTAAAGGTTTTCTTTGAAGATTTCTTTAGCTGCTTTTACGCCAGCACCTACATTGATATTGAAGCCAAGGTCTTTTAAGGTGTTTTCCAGAGCAAAAACGGTTGTTAATACTTCGCGTTGCGATATTATACCCATGCATCCAATCCTTATGATTAGCTCCTTGATTTTTCCCATTCCTCCGGCTACTAGGACGCCGTATCGGGTTGCCATGGTTTTTCGTATATCTGCCACGGTTACTCCTTCAGGCTTCTTTAATGCAATTACGGTGTTGGAGCGAAATCTTTTGGCTGGGAAAGTTTCTAGGTCTAACGCTTCGATAGATTTGTAGAATGCCTCGGCACAGAGAGCGTGACGTCTAAACCTTTGTTCAAGTCCTTCTTCTTTAATTATTTTTAAGGCTTCTTCTAAGGCGAAGAATACTGGTAAGACTGGGGTGAAAGGAGTCTGATTTCTCTCGTTGAATCTTCGTGCACGGACAAGATCGAAATAGAAAGGCCGTGTGGGGTTACTTTCAATTTTATTCCATGCCTCAGGACTTACTGAAATAAGAGCTACCCCCGGGGGGCAAGCTAAACATTTTTGGCTTCCAGTAACGCATACATCTATTTTCCATTCATCGACTGGTAATCTGTCTCCACCTAGTATGGAGATAGCGTCAACCATGACTAACGCACCGTATTCTTTTGCTATGCGGCTTATCTCAGGAAGTTCTCGTACCGTTGCACCTGTGGAAGTTTCGTTGTAGACTATAAACACAGTTTTTATCTCTTCTTCCTTTTCTAATGCGGTTTTAATTTGTTCAGCTGTGGGCGCATTTCCCCATTCTATTTGAAGTTCTATGGGGATACCTCCATAAGTGGAGATTTTCTCTTTTATTCGGTTGCTGAAGTCTCCATAGACCGGAACGAGTACTTTATCGTTTTTTGTAACCAGGTTGCTTACGGCACATTCGATTCCGCCTGTGCCAGAAGCGGTTAGGGGAAAAACGTCGTTTTGAGTTTGATAGACGTATTTTGCGTTTTCCACAATGCTCTGATATATGGATTCGAATTCTTTTCCACGATGGCTTATTATGGGATGCGATAAAGCACGCATTACTCTTTCTGGAACATTAGTTGGTCCCGGTAGCATTATAAGGGGGGTTCTTGTGCTCATTCAAACTCCACCTTTTTAAAGGAGATTTACAGCATTACGTTCCTAGTTTATTAAGTTTTATGGAAGATTATACCGCAAATTTCCAGCAGAGAAGTAATAAACTCATGAAGCTTACTCTAATATGTGATGGGGAAAAATATTGTGAAAGAATGGAACATTGTACCTCTTTATAAACTTCAAGAATTGCCTTATGCTAATGTTTTATGCTATCCTCGATTCGAGTTGAAGGAGTCAGAAAAACGTATCTGTGAACTCGAAAGACTAGGTGTAACTGCCATAGAATTCACTGGGGGGAAAAACGTCTCTACAGTTCGAGTGCTTGGAAAAGGTTGTGTAGGCATAGTAGTACTCGCCCACACTGAAACAGGAAAAGCGGCTTTAAAGATTCGGAGAACAGATGCTGATAGGAAAGGGATGCAGCATGAAGCAGAGATGCTCAAAAAGGCTAACATGTTAGGTGTTGGACCACGCTTACTAAGGTTTACCCAGAATTTTCTGTTAATGGATTTTATTGAAGGGAAACTTTTGCCGGAATGGTTGGTTTCCCTCAAAAGCGAAAATAACCCCATTAAAACTCGTGTTAGTTCGGTTTTATACGAGTTGTTGGGACAATGTTGGCGAATGGATAAGGCTGGATTAGACCATGGAGAGCTAAGTCATGCACCAAAACACATAATTGTAGATGCTCAAGATATTCCGCATATCCTAGATTTTGAAACAGCTAGCATAAATCGCAAACCATCCAATTTAACGTCGTTGTGCCAATATCTATTCATCTCTAGTTCCATAGCAAAAGAAAACATAGAGACTCTTGGAAGAATCAATCGAAATATTCTCATCAAGGCTTTAAGAGTTTATAAACAGAGTTTTTCTAAAGAAAACTTTGAGAAGATCCTAGATATTTGTGGGTTAAGGAGAGAAGCTTAAACGAGGTAACTCAAGCCTCTTGAACTACATTTTTTCTTTTTGAGTTGTTTCAAACCTAGATTTTGAAGTATCCATGCTAAGTCTAGCCATACTTCGATCTTTAACTGTTTGGCTACACGTCGTTTTTCATAAAGAAGTGGAATTTCTCCAACGAATAACCATTTGTAACTAACCATGTCTACGAAGCCTTCTCCTTTTCTCCGAGAATAGAAAAGGGAAGCCGCTTTTATAACAATGCATGGAAAAAAGAAACAGAAAATTATTCTATATATAGAGAAGAAACTAACCAAAAATAAGAGTAGACTGCTTAATATAGCTGAGATTTATTTTTGAAGTTATTCTTTCTCTTTTCGGGTTACTGCTTGTAGAGTTGTCATAAATCGGCAGTGATCGCATAGACCATCATTGCGAGTTGCTTCTCTTTTTTCGCATTTAACGCACCTGCCAATATGGACAATTGATTTCTGTAAAAGAATTTCTGGCATGGTCCTTCCCCTAATAGGGTTAACCCAAAATGAGTTAAAATTTATGAAGCGAAAGTAAAGATTCATAATTCGGTTTTATTATTTCAAATAATGTTTTACCCTTTGGCGTAGAGAGGGAAACTCATCTAGTAAGGCTTTAACTACTTGCCATCTGGTTTCTTCAACATTTTTTCGCGGAGTCATCGCTGTTCACTGTTAAATATTAATACATGAGATATTTATAAAGCATAATTTCGAAATTCGAAATATATCAGACAACAACACTATGAACATCACATATTCGTGGACTGAAATATTGTGGCAAAGGGAATACATGCTTTATTATCTCTTTACCTTTTGCCAGATATAGAGAGAGGGGAAAGGAAGGCTAAAACGCATGCGGAAGCAATGGCTTTTCCGAGTGTATTATATACTTTTTGCTGTGCCGATTTCGCTAGCCTTCATCTCATGGATCTTTTTTCCTTCATTCGCCGAATTCATAGTGCTAAACTTGTTTAGATATGAATTTGAGTCAAAACAGCCGGGTTTCCTTTGGGCTTTTGTGGTTAACACGTTATATACATGGTACACTTTCGTGTTTATAGGATTATCTGGAATTTTAATAGTCGCAGCTTGGATATGCATTAAAAAGTATGAGAAAACAATTCAACAAGATAGGCATTATCCATCCGTGTCGTTCATAATTCCTGCATATAACGAAGAAAACACTATACAACAATGTATAACCAGCGTATTCGAATCAGCATCTAATTATTTTGGAATAGCCGAAATAATCGTAGTGGACGATGGAAGCACGGATTACACATATGAGATAGCTTGGGCTGCAATAGAAGTTAACAGAAGGAAATATCCTAATGTTCGAGGAAAGATTGTTCGACACAGCGCTAATCTTGGCAAAATCGAAGCCATAAAAACGGGTGTAAATAAAGCCTTAGGCGAGCTAATAGCCATAGTTGATGCAGATTCAACTTGGACGCAGAAAACCCTTCAAACACTCATAGATTACATGAACTCTGGGGCAAAAACAGCCATAACTGGATATGTCCATCCAAAAGACGGAGAAAACCCATATGTTACCCTTCAACAACTTGAATATAGCCAAGGACTGGGGATATTCCGATGCGCCCAATCGCTCTCGAAAAGTGTTCTCGTGATCTCTGGAGCAATAGGCCTCTACCATGCTGAAACTTTAAGAGAAATTTTAAACCAGAGAAAGATTCGTTCAATAACTGAGGATCTTGAAATCACGTTAGAACTACATAAAAGAGGACTTAACGTAGGATACACACATGCAGCTCAAAGCAGCACGTACGTGCCAACCTCATTTAACAGTCTCTGGAAACAGAGGTTGAGATGGTTCACTGGATGGATTCACAACACGTTGGGTATCCATCGAGACATGCTTTTTAATCGAAAAGTTTCGGTTTCATTGCTTTTATTGTATTCGTTGATGTTTGAGTATGGTGGAGCGTTGATAGATCTTGTTGCTTTTTGTGTTTTTCCGTTCATTTTTTGGTTTGCGCCAGATCGGATACTCTTTCTCCTTAACCTCTTGTTGTTTGCTCTTTATGTGTTTGGGGTTGGTTTCATAATTCAAGCCTTAGCTTTCAGGTTTTCTTATAAGCAGTATTCCAAGAAATATCTGTTAATGTATCTACCGTTTTATCCTCTTTTACGTTTTGTCAATGTCTGCGCTCGTGTCGTTAGCCTAGTGAAGTATTTTCTTGGAGATAAGGGCAGTTGGCATTCTAGATAATAGATAATTTATTATGTATGGAGAATGGTTCATCTGTTTGTTGGCTAGCCTCCTAACGGCATCTTCTGTCATCGAGGAGAAAGGAGAAGGCTTCGAAAAATAGGAAAAATCCTATTTTTGCCGTTTGGAGCATAGCCCTCAACCATCACCATTCTCTTAAGACTTAAGATATAATTTAAGCTATAAAAACTTTATTGAACAAAAAGAACAAACACACAAAATCAGCCTATAGCAAGGATTCCCTCAAGAATATTTTCCTCAGAAACCCCCAATTCCCTCGAAAGCCAACTCTTAAGAAGCACAGCGCTACCTGGAAGATCACCAGCAAACGTTAGAATACGCCCATTTTTCAAGGCGTCAACTTGAAAAGCTTTTTCCGTGTCTTTATACAAAAATGAAATTGTCTCAGCGTTAGCCGCCAAAACTTTGAATTCCTCCCACTTTCGGCAACGGATAATTACTGGAGGCCCACGTAACACCCTTTGGGATGAAGGTTTAACAGTTGAAACAGGCAGCTCATGCCTTTCTGATGGATGGGTAGACGTTGGAGTTGGAGCTGAGGTTAAAAATTCGATCAGATTGGAAATTTCATCTTGGAGGTTAGCTAAACGTTCTTCAATTCCCTCAATTCTGTTGCCTAATTCCCCGGAGTTCCCAAGCCGTTCAGTGATTTTACCTAACTCGCCAATTAAACGGTCTAAGTCCTTTTCATGTTCCTTAAGAACGTTAATTATGAAGTCCAAAGCCTCTAAAGCTTCGTTTTTCGTCGGCGACTTCTTAACCAATGGAAATTCTCTCCAGTTTTGCTTCACGAAAATACATGGGACTCTTTATAAATAAACCTAGCGAATCACCAAACAATATCCATAGGAATACCCTCGCATACTAATTAAAATTCAATACCTAAGCACTGAACAATAATTCTAAACCATATCATCGACAAAATGTAAAAATAGCTGGATAAAGAGCCTTTCTTATTCATAAGAGATAAAAGAAAGGGTAAAGCGAACTGTAACACGTTGAGAGAGTTCTAAGATGAGCAAAGCTGGAATAATTGAGGGTTTAAGAAAAGCAGTATTAACCTATGATATAGAAGGCGCAACTAAACTTGCCAAGAAAGCCGTAGACTCAGGAATAAACCCGATTAAGGCCATAGAGGAAGGATTAGTTAAAGGAATTCGAAAAGTAGGGAAAAAATTCGAAAACAAGGAAATTTTTCTATCTGAGCTCATTATGGCCGCTGAAACAATGAATCGTGGTCTAGAGATTCTTGAAGTTGAGCTCAAGAAGAGGAAAAGCAAAAGGAAAACCCTTGGCAAAGTTTTGATTGGTACAGTAGCCGGAGACATTCATGACTTAGGAAAAACGATAGTGGCTGCAATGCTGGTGGCTAATGGCTTTGAAGTAATAGATTTAGGCGTTGATGTACCAACGAAAGTTTTCGTAGAAAAAGTGAAAAAGTTTAAACCCGAAATACTTGCGTTATCTGCATTGCTGACAACAACCTTGCCAATGCAAAAAGAAGTAATCGAAGCTCTAGAGAAAGCAGGATTAAGAGAAAAAATAAAAATAATTGTTGGCGGAGCTCCAGTAACTCCTGAATGGGCAAAAAAAATAGGTGCAGACGGGTACGCGGCTGACGCCAAATCAGCCGTTGAAATAGCTAAAAAACTTGTCCAATCATAGGATTTCAGGTTTCGCTCAAGAAAAAGTAAAAAGCTTCTTTCAAAGAAATAACGGAAGAGCGTGATACCCTTGTATGGCTGGAACGGAAAAATACTACGCGTAGACCTTACAAACATTAAATCAACAATCCAAACTTACGACTCAGATTTTGCAATTACCCATATAGGTGGAAGAGGGTTTACAACGAAAATTCTGTGGGATGAGCTAACTCCTGGCATAAATCCGCTGGGCCCTGAAAACAAACTGATAATTGCCGCTGGCCCCTTAACAGGGCTTCCAGGCCCAAGCTTAGGGAAACTTGTCATTGCTGCCAAAAGCCCGTTGACTGATGGATATGGCGACGGAAACATTGGAACAATGGTTGCTGTGCAGATGCGTAAAACTGGAGTAGACGCCGTGGTAATTGAAGGGAAAGCCCAAAAACCAGTCTATCTTTATGTTGAAAACGAGAAAGGGTACATTTTAAGCGCTGATGGAATATGGGGTGAAACAACCTTTGAAACCGAGAGAAAACTGAAAGAAGCTCATGGAAGAGATGTAGGAGTTCTAACAATCGGCCCAAGCGGTGAAAACATGGTTAAATACGCGACGGTTATTTCACAGGAAGGCAGGTCTGGTGGAAGACCGGGAATGGGCGCTGTTATGGGGTCTAAAAATCTTAAAGCAATAGTTTTTAAGGGCACTAAAAATATTCCTTTAGCGGACGTTGAAGGGTATAAGAAGCTTGTTAATGAAGCGTATAATCACATAAAGTCCCATGATTACTATAGTTTCTGGATCAGACAGGGTACAATGGCAACAATTGAATGGTGTCAAGAAAACGGCGTATTACCCACATATAACTTTCAAGAAGGTGTCTTCGAGTTTCACAGACTTATTGATGGTTATGCTTTAGAG
>DAZI01000057.1 GCA_002507245.1 Candidatus Bathyarchaeota archaeon UBA233 | reverse complement strand
GAGAATTCTTCCGTTAAGTCGAAGAGGGTGCATTGGATTTTTAAGATAAACATCTAAAGATTTGGCTACATCGTAAACCATCTGACAGGGATGAAGAGCGAAAACTAGGGATTTTGTGTTAAAAACTCTCAAAAATGTAAGGTTTATCGAAAGCCTACGTTGATAATTTACTTGCAATAGCTTGCTAACTAAGTCATCAATGAACACTGCTTTAGGGAAAAATGTTAAGTTCTTATAGGAAACTGGGTTGCGTGAAAAATCTCCTGAAAAAATAAAGCGAAATCCCAACTTTTTTAAAGCTTCGATATGTGGAGGGGAAAAATAGTCGAATGGTGCTCTAAAAGATTCTATTCTTTTTTTTGGGAAAAGCTTTCTTAGAGAAAGAATACCGCCATTTCCCATAACTTTTCCAGAAAAAGGGTTAATTTTTGAGGTTTCTCTTATCATAGAAATTTTAACTGCTTGCTCATAATCAGGTACGTCGGTGTATTCAAAAATTCTCGGTTTAACGGAATGGCTAGAGGAATGGAACCCTATTTCATGTTTTTCCAAAAGCTTTAGAATCGTGAAATCCGTACAAATTTTTTCTACCACATTACCAGTGATAAAGAATAAACCTCGGAGGTTATATTCTTCCAGCAATTTCAAGACTTCATGAAAAGCTTCAAGTGTATAAGAGTTCATGAAGTCCTCTCTCCCGGGAGGCCCTTCGACATCGAAGGTTAAGAATACTTCTCTGGACGTGAAAGTTTCCATTGGTCACACCTCTTGGAGAATACTTTCTTTTAATCTTCCACCGTTCTACAAATTATTCATGGAAGATACGTAGATAAGTTGAAGCTAGAGTCTCGCGTATTTTATCTTTAACACTTTTCGCAGGAAATGATTGTTTAACATAGGAAAATGCTTCTCCAACAGGGATAAACTCTAAGTTTCCGATGTTTTCTTTTGAAGCCAGCACTAATTGGTGTACGGATGTAGGATCAATTCCCATGACATTGGACGCTGCAGCATCTAACGCAACTGGATCCTTACTTGCCATAACTAAATTTAATCGCCTAGTGTTTTTACCATAAACGATTAAACCGTCAACTATAACTAAATCGGGTTTTATAATTTTGTTTATTCCCACAATAGCCTCATTTAATGCTACATGATAAATCGATTTTCTAGGATAAGCGTTACATCCATACATGTTTTTCAGGGCACATGTAATTTTAACATCAGCCATATACTTTATTTTGGGTACGTTGATCAAAAAATCTGACTCGTGGAAAATCTCAGGAATATAAAATCTAAGATACCAGCCGTTAACTTTGATGTCCACAATTTTATTTTTTTCTTCACTTAGATTGATTAACTTAACATTTTTTTCTTTCGCTATCCTATGGTATCCAAGCATCTTAAAGACATATTTACATTTCATAGCAGACGCATCAGATTCTACAATAAAGAAATCAGGGTTTATGGAGAGGTTTTCTCTGAAAATATCTATTACAGCACTCACGAATTGTGGGCTAGTAACTTCCCCGGTTGAAGGGGGATAATAATAACACATGTTCGGTTTTATCACGATTTTATTTATACTCCTTGCAAAACTGAAACGAATGAGGTTAAGCGACCTCTTAATAGCCTTTTTCAGTGCATCTATACTAGAATCATTAGCTCGCACAAAACTTACTAGACTCAAACTAGAAACCCCTTAAGATTAAGCCAAATTATGTGAGTGTTTATACGCCATCGAAATGACTTGGAGGTCTGATAATCCTTCTTCACCTGAAGGAGAAGGAGAAGCATCGTTCCATAGACATTCTACAAAGTATTTAAGTTCAGTATAATATGAATCATACTTGAATATACCTAATTTTCTCCTGATATCACGAAAAATAAGATGAGATATACTTGGGGGAGAGAGATGCATTGAGAGATTCTTTGCGGTTCCGCAGATCTGGATACTTTGGATGAGATCTTTTGAAAACCAGCCTACATTTATGGTCGCTAATGGCCCTGTCCGAAACTTAAGTATGCATATAGCAGAGTCTTCCAGTTCCATGTTAAATTTATATCCCAGATAACTCTCCACATTTTTTACCTCTCCGAAATACCAACTTAATAAATTAATTAGATGTGACCCCAGATCCAGTAGGGCTCCACCCCCAGCTAGATCTTTATTAAACCACCATGAAGGAACTGATCGAAGTGTTTTTATGCCGCCTTTTGGGGTAAATGGCCCATGACTCACATTTGTGGCTTGAACAATTTCCACTTCTCCAAAAAATCCATCGGCAATTTTTTCATGTAACTTTCTAAGGGTCGTAGTGAATCTCATATTGTAGCCTAACATAAGTTTAACTCCATTTCGTTTGACGTTGGACAAAATTTTTCGCCCTTCTGCAACATTCCTTGCAAGGGGTTTCTCTAGGAAAATATCCTTTCCGGCTTCCGCAGCTTTTGTTACACTTTCAAAATGTAGAAAATTTGGCAGGGAGATAATTACAGCGTCAATTTGCTGGTTACTTAATAGATCGTCATAATTCTTGTAAACGTTTCTGATTCCTAATTTTTTAGCAAATTTTAATGATGTCTCAGAAATATCTGCTACGCCTATAAGTTTTGCTTTTTTCAAACGGAGGCAATTACGCAGATGAATTCTGCCTTGTCCTCCAATGCCGATGAGCCCCAAGTTTATCTGCTTCAATCAAGAATCACTTTTTAATACTTTGAAAACTAACAAGAGGGTCTGTAAACATAATAGTTGTTAAAGGGTTTATGTTTCTCCTTTTAGGAGTTTAGCAACTTCAAGTGCATAGTATGTTAGTATCATATCAGCTCCAGCCCGTTTAATAGAATTTAAAGTTTCCATAAGTAGAGGATACTCATCTAGATAGCCTTTTTCACTTGGAACTTTTATCATTGAGTATTCGCCACTTACTTGATATGCGGCAATAGGAATATCTGGATATCTTTGTTTGGTTAGTAAGATTAGATCGAGATTTGTTATGGCAGGTTTTACGATAATGATATCTGCGCCTTCTCTAATATCCAAGTCAACCTTTGCCATGAACATCTTCTGATTAATAATATCTGCTCTAAATTTGCTTGAATCAATCCCTTTTCTCGGAGTTTTTGATATACTCATAGCCTTAAAGAATGGCTTAAAAAGACAACTGTCCGTCTTAATATAAGACATTATAGGAACATCTTCAAACCCAGTTTCATCTAAGGCTGCCCTTATGTATTTAACTTGTCCATCAGCCATAGCAGCGGGAGCTATAACATCGGCACCAGCTTCAGCGTGAATAACTGATATTTTCCCTAACATTTCAGAGGTTTTTCTGTTCAAAACCTTACCTTTCTCCATGTAAACACACGACTCGCTTGAAGTATAGTCACATAGACAAACATTGGATATGAGCGTTAGGTTATCACCGAACTCTCTCTTCAATTTTTTAAAGATTTTGGTGTGGAAACCATTTTTCTGCAAAGCTACAGAACCATCAGCATTTTTCTTTTTCAAGACACCAAATATCATAACTGATGGTATTCCAAGTTCAATAATTTCCTTGCATACTTCGCTACAATCTTTGAGAGAGTAATATCTTTGCCCTTTTATGGACGGGATTTCGAATTTTTTCCCATCTTCACGTATGAAGATGGGATATATTAAATCGTTTGAGGTTAACTCCAAAGGTCTCAAAAGACGTATCAGCGATCTCGATTTTTTAATTCGTGTTGTTAAATCCATTTAGACCCCTCTTGCCAATTATTCCATGTGTATATTAACTTTATGGAAGTTTACTTTACTTTGACGGCTTTGCGCATATTTAAAGATTGTTCGATACATTCTAAAAGCCATATAGTTTCCTTTCCTTCTTCAGGTTGTACGGGTGGCGGCAAGCCATTTTCTAAACTCTTAATGAAACTGTTAATCAAGTAATAATGCCCAATGAAATACCCGAACAGTGCCTTTGTTTTCATAAGATACTGCAAGAATTTTTTAAGTTCAGAGTAAATTCCCTCTTCTGTAATTCCTGATTTTTCCAGTAAGGTATCATAGCCTTGACTGGCGTATGGAGGAGAGGCGATCATATACGCTTGTTTTCCGTCAGAATTATTGATCTCATAAATTTTTTCTGATTTTTTAGTTAACCATGAGATTTCTATTATTCCGTAAGCTTTGTTTGATGTACGAAGAAAAACTGCAAAATGGTCAAAAACTGGATATTTCACTCTGCTACCAACAGCATAAACTTCTTTGATTTTACCTAAAAAATGTAAATGTAAATAAGCTGGATGGTATCCAGCTTCCCAAAGGATTCCTTTTTCTTTGGGCGATACATTCCAAGCTGGAACCCTGAACATTTCAGGATTTTCCTTTATGGAAGTTTTGAAAGAGATGATATCCCAACACCCTGAATCTATCAATAGTTTTGCTTTCCTGATGGCAGGGAAAAATATTTGGTTGTGACAAACGCAAAGATTAATTCCATGTTTCCTTGTTGCTTGGATAATTTTCTCACATTCATCCGTAGTAAGTGCCATCGGCTTTTCTAACAAAATGTTATGTCCAAATTGAGCTGCGTTGCAAGCTACACTAGCATGTGTCGATGGTGGGGTGCATACATCTACAAATTCCAATTCTTTGACTTCAAGAAGATCTAAATAATTTTGGAAAACATTCCTAACTTTGTATTTATCAGCGAGCCTCTTTGCTTTTTTGATGTCGATATCAGAAACAGCTACTACTTCTACATTCTTTATGTATCGATAGATTTTCATATGCTCGTTAGCAACTCGTCCGCAGCCTATTAGCCCAATCTTCAAGGTTAACAACCTCAGCTAAAAAGTCGTCTCTAACAATTGTGTCCTGCCAGTTTTGGCGGATATATATGCTTTTTCGAAGATTTCTATAACATGTCTGGCATGTTCTCCTGTGGCTATAGTTGGTTCTTCATCCTTAACTATACAATTTATAAATTCAATGATATCCGCGATAATATTGGCACCTGAGGGAGAAGCCAGAGAGTACGGAGCGCTAAATAAAGGTGGGCTCCACTCTACCCACCCGTTAGTTTTAAATTTTAAATTCTTAATCCAGCTTTTTATTTTACGCTTGAGAGCATATAAAGAAACTTGCATGGGATCATGTTGGGTTGAACGAATGGCTTCTAAAGGAATTTGGATGACTCCTTTTGTGCCGTATATTGCACTGTCAGCCATAACATCTCTTGTACAAAAGTTTGAAATCGCACTTACGAATACTGAATCCCCAAAGTCCATCAGAATCATCGTGGAATCATCCATTTCACAGTTGATTCGCTTATTTTTCCATTGACGAGTAGGAACAACAATGCCAGATAATGCAGTAACTTTCTTAACTGATCCAAGTAACCAACAAAAAGTTGTGACCGAATACACCAGAAATGAGTAAACAGGCCCCCCACCCGGTTTGTAATACCAGGAGGGGTCCGTTCGTTCTTTTATATGCCCATTGTTATTAGCGAAAATATACCCCCATAAAGGTCTTCCTATAAAATTTTCCTCGAGTTTTGTTTTTACCGCTTTTAAACTTGGATTATGCATCTGCCCCGGAGATGCAACGAGTTTTACGCCTTCCTTTTTCACTGTTGCCAGTAAAGTATTTGCTTCTTTAAGGGTTGTTGTCATTGTTTTTTGTACATATATGTGTTTGCCTGCTTTAGCTGACGCCATAGCAATAGGATAATGCAGATTTATAGGTGTAAGAATAGCTACAGCATTAACATCAGATTTTGCAAGCATTTCCATATAATCAGTATACATTTCTTCAGCCTTGAAAGCCCTCATAGTTTGTCTAGCACGACTTTTGATGATATCACACACTGCGACGAGTTTGACCCCTTTCTTTTTGATTGCAGGTTGTACCAAGTTAGGTAGGATATCCCGTGTTGCAACAACACCGCATCCTATAACGCCTAGTTTTATCTTAGTTGTCAAATTCGTCACCAGATCAGCCCTCGAGGCAAGGTTTAGCCATCCCACGTGTCACAAAGCGAATCTTCCGTTAAACTTTTGGAAATGTCGTTGCTATTTTGTCGAGCAAAATAGCTTATGTGAAACTAAGTGTTTAAATAATATGTTAAATTCGTATCTGTTAGTGCATCCGGAACATTTGGTAAAGTACATTTTCTGCACGATTTCTTTGTGTCTTTTCGACCAGATAATGTCGTGCAATCTATCTTTGCGAAGGTTCCCTATGGGTTTCATAATCCAGCAGCCAGGCCATACCTCTCCATGAGCCCCTATATACACCATTTTGTAACCGTGGATACAATGAAAATTGTATCTATCCCTTCCTTTTAGATAATTTCTAGCATATTCCAATATGTGGTTACATGTAGGTATTAGCCATGGATGTTTTCTTCGAGTTTCCTTCAAAAAGTGAATAGTTTCGTCGATTTTTTTCTCATTTTTTACTATAAGTTCTGAAAAAGGTATTCCGTTAAATATATCAAGGTTAGGGTCCAAAAGATTAAACAGCCAATGTATTTTTAGATTTTTAGAGATTTCAATTAGTTTTGGGATCTCATCAACATTTTGGTTTAATAATATAGTAGTCAGTAGTGTAACTGAGACGCTTATTTTTCCATTGTTCTTTAGCCTTTGTATCTTTTTAATACCTTCAATGGCTTTTTCATAACTGCCCGGAATGCCTCTAATTATGTCATTGGTATGCCCAACGCCATCCACGGAAACTGTGATATGAGTAACTCCACTTTTTAATAATTCTTCTGCTTTCTTCTCGAGCAGAAGTCCATTAGTTACAACAATTATGCTGTCAAATTGCAGTAAACTTGCTTCCCTTATCAATGTCCCTATGTCGTCTCGAAGAAGGGGCTCTCCACCAATGAATATTACGTTTTTAACATTAACATCCTTCAGTTGATGTAATGCATCTTTCATCTCTTCTGTGGTTAACTCGTTTATTGACCTGTTCTTCCATGCATAACATGTTGTACATTTGCTATTACAGTTTTCAGTAACCCGAATATTAGCCCATTCAAGGTCTAAGGGAACAAATTTCAAAAGTTTTCGAAGGCCCAAATATAGTATCACATTCCCTAATTTTTTCTTGACTCTAAGCTGCATCGCATGTTATCTCTCATTTGAAGCTTACAAGGACCTGTTGGCATATATGTGAAATTGCAATTAAAAATAGCCTAGCTTCTGTTAACTTAGCTTTTACTTACTTTTCTCCATCCTCCAAGGAGCCCTTCGTCAAGATTTGGAAATAGTCTAACAGTATATCCCATCAGTTTTCTCCAAAGCCGATTTTTTCGTACGATTCGTCGTGTGGGAAATGGTAAAAACCACGTTTTCCGCTTTTCCAGTTCAAATCCATGTTTTTCTAAGAAATTATTTAGTGTTTGCCATGTAAAGAATCTTATGTGTTGATGCTCTGTTCCTGAGATCTCATGTTTACCTACTAAAACACTAATTCTGTCAATGAAATTTACGAAGTTGGGAGTAGCAAGAATTAGCTTACCATCTGGTTTGAGAATTCTATGAGCTTCTTTTATTGCCTTACTGGGAAAATAAAGATGCTCTATTACCTCTATCATAGAACATGCATCAAACACTTCACTTCTAAACGGTAAGAGGTCACAGGAAGCTAATACTACATCAATTTTCTTTGATCTAGCCTTTTCAAGGGCTCTACGGTTTATGTCAATCCCGATATATTCAATTCCCTTCAAGTGTTGACTAAAAGAACAATCCCAACAGCCAACATCTAAGAGAAGCCCTCTTGAAGGGGCAAGTTCCGAAAGAATTCGTTGCCGTTCAATGGATGGCTTACACTCCTCTAATGGAGCCTTCTTATGATATTTTTTGGCGTAAAAATCATTTATCCTTTCTAGTGTTCGTCTTTTTATAGTGGATGAGTTATCAGTTAACACTTGGAAGCCCCATTAATTGGTAGTTTATTTAACCTACACAGTCCATTGAAGGATCATTCAAACCGCTGAGACGACCTAAGTAGAAACACAATGCTTGATTTAGCCGTAAGATTTTTTTATTAATCTTTCTAAGAGTTAAAAGTGACAATATTTGTCTCATGATGTTGTAGGAGAAAGAGGTTATTTCCTTTAATGTTTCTCGATTACCTTGGTATCTCTTCTGCATGGATGTTAATTGCGTACCCCAGCGGAAATACTGCTTGAAAATAGAGTATAGATCGGGAGGGAATATATGAAATACTTTGATATCCGGATTAAATATCAGAACAAACTTTTTCGTTACAAGTTTCCAGCATAACTCTAAAGATGAACCTCCAGGTTCTGGAAACCCG
>DAZI01000056.1 GCA_002507245.1 Candidatus Bathyarchaeota archaeon UBA233 | reverse complement strand
CCGTTGTAGCTGTCATGACCAAGCCTTACCCATGCCCACAAAAAGAACCCTGCGCTTATTGTCCAGGAGGTCCGCCATTTGGAGTCCCCCAAAGCTATACTGGGTTCGAGCCAGCTACCATGCGTGGGCTTCAAGCTAATTTTGACCCTTATCTGCAAGTGCGAAGACGTATGCGCCAACTTGAAGCTATAGGGCATGTAGTTGACAAGGTAGAGCTTATAGTTATGGGTGGAACCTTCCCAGCCACACCTATCGATTATCAAGAATGGTTCATTCAACAGTGTTTAGATGCCATTATTGGAGTAAAAACCGCTAGTTTAGAAGAAGCTAAAAAGGCTGCAGAAACAAGCCGTGTAAGAAATGTGGGGATAACTGTTGAAACTCGCCCAGACTGGGCTAAGGAACAGCATGTGGACCACATGCTCTCCATGGGGGTTACACGCGTTGAACTTGGGGTTCAAAACCCAGATGACAAGATTTATCAGCTAGTTGGCAGAACGCACACTGTTCAAGATGTAGTCGAGGCCACACGGATATTAAAGGACAGCGGGATGAAAATCGTTTATCACATGATGCCTGGTTTACCTGGCTCTAACCACGAAAAGGATCTAGAAGCTTTTCGTAAGATATTTCAAGAACCGATTTTCAAGCCGGACATGATAAAAATTTACCCCTGCTTAGTGTTGAAAGATACCAAAGCCTTTGAATGGTGGAAAAAGGGCGAATATGTGCCCTATACAACGGAAGAAGCAGCCAACTTAATCGCTGAGATCACTAAAATGATTCCACCATGGATTCGTATAATGCGAGTTCAACGCGACATACCTGCTCACCTAATTGTAGCAGGTGTCAAACGAAGCAATTTACGGCAACTTGTCCAAGAGAAGCTTAAAGCTAAAGGTATAGAATGTCGATGTATCCGATGCCGTGAAGTGGGTCATCGAAGATTGAAAAACAAAATTAAGCCAGACCCAGAAAACCTTCGGGTGCTTGTTAATACTGAAGAGGCCTCTCAAGGCATGGAATTTTTCATTTCAGTTGAAGATCCGGAAAACGATGTGTTAATAGGATACTTACGATTACGGATTCCCTCAGAAAAAGCGCACCGTCCAGAAATAAACCAAGAACCTTGCACTATAATACGGGAACTCCGTGTATACGGTGAACTGGTTCCTGTTGGCAAACATCTAGCTAAAGCATGGCAACACCAAGGATATGGCGGAATCCTATTAGCCGAAGCTGAACGCATAACCAGGGAAGAATACGATCGAAAGAAAATTGTGGTTATAAGCGCCCTAGGAACCAAAGAATATTACAAGAGATTCGGATATAACTATGATGGAGTTTATATGTCGAAAAAGCTCTTAAACTAGAACTTCATCTCGAATAGACAAAGAAACTTCTAATAATTCTTTCTTCTAACATTTATCCGCACTTTAAAACACTTGGAGTGATAAATGTTTGAACGCTAAGGACGAGTTAGCGGGTTATAGGGGTAAAGTGTTAGATTCTTTAAAGAGAATAAATGCTAAAGTTGGAGATTTAGTACGTGTAATCAAGAATGGAAAGGTGTTTGAGGGGATTCTCATTCCACGTTCTGAGTATGGCGATGACGAGCATGTGGTGTTAAAGCTTAAGAATGGTTACAATGTTGGAATACGCGTTACATCTACCACGCAGATTGAGAGAATAGGTGAAGGCGCTAAGCCAGCTTTTACTCCCCCTTTACCTCCTAAGCAGCAAGAGGGTCTACCAAGAACAGTAATAGTCAGCACTGGAGGCACTATAGCCAGCAGGGTTGACTACCGAACCGGAGCGGTTCGCCCGGCTTTAACAGCTAACGATCTTTACAGCGTTGTTCCCGAGCTTGCTGAAATAGCTCAAATCGAGGCTAAAATCTTGTTCAGTCTTTTTAGCGAAAACATAACTTCGAAGCATTGGAAGCAGATAGCTGAAGAAACCGCTGGATATATACAAAGAGGCGTGGAAGGCGTTGTCATTGCGCATGGAACTGATACTATGGGGTATACTGCTGCCGCGTTAAGTTTTGCACTTCAGAACCTACCTGTACCAGTCATTCTTGTAGGTTCTCAGCGTTCGGCTGATCGCCCTAGCTCAGACGCTGCAACAAACCTTATAGGCGCGGTGAAAGCCGCTGCTTATGCGCCATTCGCTGAAGTATCTGTTGCAATGCACGCTGACTTCTCTGATAGAACCATACTGTTGCATAAAGGAACTAAAGTTCGGAAATGCCACACTAGCAGACGTGATACTTTCCGCTCAGTGAACGCCGAACCTTTAGCAAAGCTTGAGCTTGAAACGGGGGAAATAAAAATGTTAACCAAAGAATTTAACAAGCGTGATCATGAAAGAAAGCTTGTTTTAAAGCCGAATTTTGAGGATAAGGTTGCTTTGGTAAAGTTTTATCCTGGAATGGACTCAGGCGTTATTGATTGGTATGTTGATTCTGGTTTTAAAGGAATTGTGCTTGAAGGAACTGGTTTAGGACATGTCGGCAATTTTTGTTTTGATGCTATAAGGCGTGCAATAAGGAAAGATGTTATTGTAGCTATGACTTCTCAATGCATTTGGGGTAGAGTAAATATGAATGTTTACTACCAAGGAAGAGACCTCTTAGCTATGGGTGTGATTCCGCTTGAGGATATGCTTCCTGAAACAGCCCTAGTTAAGCTCATGTGGGTTTTGGGACAAACTTCAAATAAGGATGAAGCCAAGACTATGCTGACTAATAACATTGCTGGCGAGTTTTCTTCACGAACTCTTCCAGAAATAATAGGTGGATAACCATGTCCGTCGACTATTCTAAACTCGGCTTAAAAGTTGGACTTGAAATCCATCAACAACTCGATACTTCAACCAAGCTTTTCTGTAACTGTCAGCCGGAACTCTCCAAGGAAGAATCAGAAGTTTTATTCTTGAGAAGGCTCCGTCCAACCCAAAGCGAGCTAGGGCAGGTTGATCCAGCAGCCTTTTTCGAGTTTCAAAAAGGCGTAAAAATTCTCTACGAAGCAAACAATGAGACTTCTTGTCTAGTTGAGATGGATGAGGAACCACCTCATCCGCTAAACTTGGAAGCAGTTGAAATAGCGCTAACGGTTGCACTGATGATGAAAGCCACCCCCATTGACGAAATACATGTTATGCGTAAAACAGTAATCGACGGCTCTAACACTACAGGTTTCCAAAGAACTTGCCTAATCGCCTTGGGCGGCGAAATATATGTAGGTGAAAAAAGAATTCCAATAGAACATGTAAGCCTTGAAGAGGATGCAGCTAGAAAAACAGGGCAAGAAGGAAAAATCATTCGTTATCGAATTGACAGGTTAGGCATTCCACTGATAGAAATTGCCACAGCCCCGGTGATTTATTCACCTAAAGAAACAGAGCAGGTGGCATTAGCCATTGGAAGAATACTTCGAGCCACTGGAAAGGTGAAAAGAGGATTAGGCACAATTAGACAAGACCTAAACATCTCCATACCCCAAGGAGCGCTTATAGAGATAAAGGGGGTTCAGGAACTCGAAATTCTGCCACTAGTGGTGGAATATGAGGTTAAACGCCAACTACGCCTCTTAGAAGTCCGAGAAGAACTCAAGAAACGCGGGTTGAAAGAGGATGACATCGAGGAAAAAGTCGTGGATGTTACTCAGGTCTTTCAAAACACAAAATGTAAGGTGATAAGCAAAGCCTTGGGCCGAAACCTACGGGTTTTAGCCGTCCATCTACCAAAATTTGCTGGTTTGTTAAAACGGGAGCTGGCGCCTGACCTACGATTAGGAACAGAGATGGCTGACCGAGCGCGATTCTGGGGAAGGGTTGGAGGGATTTTTCATACCGATGAGCTTCCAGCCTATGGAATCACCTTGGAAGAAGTAAAAAGGTTGAAAGAAACAGTGAACGCTGATGAAATGGATGCTGTAGTTTTCGTAGCTGACAATGTGGAAAACGCTGAAGACGCGTTACGGGCTGTGGTGGAAAGAGCTCGTGAAGCCTTAAGGGGTGTTCCCGAAGAGACTCGTGCAGCTAAGCCGGATGGCACTACGCGATATATGCGTCCTAGACCTGGGGCTGCAAGGATGTATCCGGAAACAGACATTCCACCAATAAAAATAACCGCTGAACACCTAGAATCCATTCGTAAACGTTTACCCGAACTTCCAGAACAAAAGCTTAATCGTCTAATGCAAGAGTATGGCTTAAACAAGAAGCTGGCAAAACAGGTTCTAGACTCGGAGTATGGTCAACTTTTTGAAACAATAGCCATGAAAACTAAGGTTTCACCTACTACTATAGCGGCTTTTCTAACAGAGAAATTAAAAGCAATGAAACGTGAAGGCATTCCCATTGAAAATGTTTCAGACAATCAATTCCTCACAGTTTTCAGCATGGTAGGCAAAGGTGAACTAGCCAAAGAAGCGGTAGAAGAAGTAGTAGCGTGGCTCTCAAAAAATGAGAACGCAACGGTGGAAGAAGCCATAGAAAAACTTGGACTGAAAATGTTATCAATGAAGGATCTGGAAAGGGTAATAACCGAAACCCTGATGGAAAACGCTGACTTAGTTAAGCAACGTGGATCTAAAGCCTTTGCTCCATTAATGGGCATGGTTATGCGCAAAGTGAGAGGAAAAGCAAAAGCCCAGCTTGTAAGCCAGATACTTAAGAGAAAGTTAGAAGAAAGGGGAAATTGTTAGCGCTTCAAAGGCTACATTGTTTCCTTTAAGATTTCAACTACATCTTTAACTTTGATTTTGTCTTCCACTTCCAGCACTTTAGTAGCATCATCCAACAGCGAAACACAGAATGGACATGAAGTGGCTATGATTTGGACGCCAAGCTCTAATGCCTCTTTCACTCGGCTTATGCATGGCCTCTTTTCTGGAGGTGCATCCTCTGTCCAGACTCTTCCCGCGCCTCCACCACAACAGAAGCTGTTCTCTCTTGTTCGACGCATTTCAACAAGTTCTAACCCGTTTATTGCTTCAAGGATTCGCCTTGGCGCTTCATATATTTCGTTTCTTTTGCCTAGAAAGCACGGGTCATGGTAGACAACTCTTTGGCTAAAGGGTTTCGTTGGTTTAAGTTTTCCTTGGTCCATAGCTTCAGCAACAAACTGAGTGTAGTGTTGAACGTTTAGTCCAGCATCGCTGTAGGGTTTATCATTGTTGAAAGTGTTATAACAGTGGGGTGAGAGGGTTACTATTTTTTCAGTTTCAAACTTTTGGAACATGGAAAGGTTATGTTCAGCTAAGGTTTCAAATAGTCCTCTTTCGCCAAGTCTTAACATGTGGTCTCCACAACACCATTCCTCAGCGCCCAAGCTTGCGAAATCTACCCCTAGGGTGCTGAACACGGACGCCATGGACTTAGCTATCTCCTGATGGCGCGGATCATAAGCTGTCAAGCAACAGACAAAGTAAAGAACCTCAGCTTTTGCGGTTTCTGGAAAGGTTTTAACGTTTAAGCCTTGGGCCCATTCCATTCTTTTTGTTTGATACCTTCCCATCGGGTTGTGGTATTTAAAGATATTGTTTAGGACTTCCATCACTGTTCTTGGAATCACTCCGGTTTCCACTATGAGACTTCGCTCATTAACTATAGATGAAGAGGAGTCAACTTCCTTTGGGCAGAAGAGAGTGCAAGAGTTGCATGATGTGCAAAGCCAGACGTTTTCAGCTATTGTTTTTAACCGTTCATTTGAGCCTTCATCTCTTGAATCTGTTATAAATCGATAGTTTGTGGCTAAGGTAGATGGTCCGAGGAATCTTTCGTCAATAGCTGCTGGGCAAGCTGAATAGCAGATAGAGCATTTGGTGCAAAGGGTTAAATCCCAAAACTTCTTAAGCTCACTTGGCATCTGGATGAATTCTTCAGGTTTTTTGAATGTTTCTTCAGATTTGATTAGAACGTTCTTTATCTTTCTATATGTGCCGAAGAAGGGTTCAAGGTCGACTACAAGGTCTTTTATGACGGGCATGTTCTGAAGGGGCTCTAGGGTTAAAGTGTCCACATTTAGGTGAAGCACTTGGGTGTAACATGCTAGCATTGGTTTTCCATTTACCATGATCCCGCAGCTTCCGCAAATTCCCATTCGGCATGAATGTCGAAACGCTAAAGATTCGTCGAAATTATCCTTAATGTACATGAGCGCATCGAGTAACGTCATTCCTTTGCGAACAGGTACCTTAAAGGTTGACACATAACGCCTTTTCTCTTTAGGGTCAAAACGATGTATCCTAAACTCAACAGTTTTTTCAATTTCAGAGTTCATGTCCCCTATCCACTCTCCCTAATATTTCCTTGCCGTTGGAGGCCACTTGGTTATTGTAACAGGAATGTACTCCAGTCTAGGGCCTTCTTTTGTGTAATAAGCGAGAGTGTGTTTTAACCAGTTTTCGTCGTCACGCTTTGGATAGTCAAGCCTTGTGTGCGCTCCCCGAGATTCTGTTCTAGCCAAGGCGCTGGCTATGGTGACCTCAGCCAAATCAAGAGTGAAGTCTAATTGCAGAGCGGCTACAAGTCCAGTGTTAAAAGCTTCCCCCTTGTCTTCAACCCGTATGTTCTTGAAACGCTCTTTTAGCGTCCTTATCTCCTTTAACGCGTTTTGAAGTTCGTCTCCTTTTCGGAATATCCAAACCCTCTGACTCATAATGCGCCTCATCTCGTTTCTAATGATTGGAACCCTTTCGTCGCCTTCACTGCCTAAGATTTCATCAAAGACTCGCCTTTCTTCAGCTGCAAGTTTTTCTTGAGGAATCTCCCGAAAACCGTTGGACAGCGCATATTTTGCCGCTTCTTCTCCTGCAACCGCCCCGAAAACTAGGCAGTCAGATGTAGAATTGGTGCCGAGCCTGTTTGCTCCATGAACATTGTGGCAAGCACATTCGCCAGCTGCATAAAATCCTGCGACCGGGGTTTCAGTTTTTATGTTAGCGTGAATTCCTCCCATTGAATAGTGAGCTGCCGGACGAATTGGTATAGGTTCCTTTACAGGATCTACTCCACTCAGTTTTATCGCAACATCTCGTATGAGCGGTAACCGTTCGTTTATCTTCTCTTCGCCCAGATGTCGCAAGTCTAAGGCGATATAGGCGCCGTAAGGGCCATCTATTCCCCTTCCCTCCATTATTTCAGTTGTTTCTGCCCTGGAAACTATGTCCCGTGGAGCAAGCTCCATTTTTTCTGGCGCATAATGCTTCATGAATCGTTCGCCTTTTGCATTGATTAAGTAGCCTCCTTCACCGCGAGCTCCCCCTGTTATTAGGATTCCGGACGGAACCATGCCTGTAGGGTGGAATTGGATAAATTCCATGTCTTTCAAGGGTACACCGGCTCTGTAAGCCATCGCCATTCCATCGCCTGTTGCTGTATGCGAAAAAGTGGTAAATTCGTATATTCGTGCATAACCACCAGTTGCCATTATCACCGCTTTTGCGCGGAAAACTTGCATTCTTCCTGTTCTTAATTCGATGGCTGTTAATCCAGCTACAATGTTATTTTCAACGATAATAGAAGTTACAAACCATTCATCATAGAACTTTATGTTGCCATATTCCCCAGCCTTTCCATATAACGTGTGCATTTCATGAAAGCCAGTCATATCTGCGGCAAAACATGCCCTTGGAAAACTGTGCCCGCCGAAGGGACGCTGATTTATTTTCCCATCATCGGTTCTGCTCCATGGACAGCCCCAATGTTCAAGCACGATTATTTCTTCAGGAGCTTTCCTAACGAAAAACTCTACAACATCTTGGTCGGCCAGGAAATCCGACCCCTTAACCGTGTCCCAAGCATGCAAATCGTAAGAGTCTCCTTCCCTTAGAACCGCCGCAGTTCCACCTTGAGCACAAACGGAATGGGAACGCACCGGATAAACCTTAGAAACCACAGCTATATCCAAATTGCTACTAGTTTCAGCAGCAGCAATAGCAGCCCTCAAACCCGCTATGCCAGCCCCAACAATAACTATATCATGCGTCAACTTTTCCATCAGTTTCACCATTCGTAAATCACATTAAGAGAATCCCTAAATTCCATAAACTAACCTTTAAAGATTGTTGTTCTTTGCCTGTTTTCTTCTTATGTAAGGAATAATGCGTATGTCACAAAAACGCGAGATATGGGGGCTATAACATTAAAGTTTAAGACACATGAATGTTTTCTTTCTCTTGTCCTACACCTGAAAAGAGGACAAGCAACGGATGCTCTAATGGCAACTGGATGTCCACTTAGAAACATACCTATGATTTATGTATAGTCTGAGCTCACAAGGAAACTGCACGATTACTTCAGACATAAAGTAAACGTTCCGAGAATCAGACACGGAAATAAATAAAAAATCGAATGTCCGATGATGAAGTTGAGAGGCTTTCCTTTAACTAGATGCTTGGAAAGTCAAAGAAAAACCGTTGTTCGTAGAGCTGTAGAACTCTGAAAAAATCCACGATGAAAATCAAAAATTCCTCTAAGAAGGTTTGCAGAGCTCCCTCTTGATCTAATAATTAGAAATTAGAGGGATGTCAAAAAAGTAAACTGCACTGATTATTACGAAAGAAGAATTAAAGATGATAGTAGATACCAGAAAGTTTTTTGAAAAGTTAAAAATTGAGAAGAGCATTCATAACAGCTAACGTTTAGTCTTTAGATATTTATGAGCTAGATACCTACGTGCTTGTTTTTCAAAATTTGGTTTCCACCCCTCTATAACTTGTTCATCAAATGGTATTCCATGTGCTAACAATAAATGTTCAACTATTCCGCCTATATTATACGTAAAACTATTCTTATGTGCCTCTCCTCCACAGTTACAGCGAAAAACTTTCTTTTTCTCATCATAGATTGCATGGGCGGGCAATAAATATTCTTCCCATTC
>DAZI01000061.1:3203-8347 GCA_002507245.1 Candidatus Bathyarchaeota archaeon UBA233 | reverse complement strand
TCACCGAAATTAAACCGTTTTGGGTTGTGCCTGAAATACTTAAGGGAATTTCATCCACTCCTGGAATCCAGAGCATTAAGAACTGTCCTGGGAGAGCCTTTATACATATTTCATCTTTGAACGTGAAGGTTTTGACGGTTGGGCTTTCGGGTTTTATGCTTAGAATTGGAGTTACTCGTAGCGTGTTAGTTTTTATGAGCCATTCCGACAATTTGTATTACGCTCCTAAATCTTTTCTTTTCCAGATATTCCTTGATTCCCTCCACGATTTGGGTAAATACTTGTATGCCTTTGAACGCAATAGCTGTTCCTATTTGGACTGCTGAAGCTCCAGCTAAGATGAATTCAACGGCATCTCGCCAGTTTGTTATTCCGCCGCAGCCAATTATTGGAATTCTCACTTTTTGGTAGATTTCATACACACATCTAACTGCTATAGGTTTTATTGCTGGGCCGGAGAGTCCACCAAACCTGTTTGAAAGAATAGGCTTGGCAGTTTCCACATCTATCGCCATGGCTCTAACAGTGTTTATAGCCGTAATGGCGTCGGCTCCAGCCTTTTCTACGGCAACGGCGAGTTCAGCGATATCTGCGGTGTTTGGAGTTAGTTTGACGAAAACAGGAGTTTCCACATCTTCTTTAACTTTTTGCACTATTTTTGCAGCTAGTTTAGGATTATATCCAATTTCTGCTCCAGTTTTTTCTACATGAGGGCAAGAAAGGTTTAGCTCTATAGCGTCCGCGCCAGCTTTAACAGCTTTAACTGCTGTTTCAGCAAATTCTGTTGGCGAAAACCCATAAACACTGACTATTATGGGCACTTCTAATTTTTTCATTTCGTAGATTTCGCTGATAAACACGTCTATTCCAGGATTTGGAAGTCCCATCGCATTTATTAAGCCGCATTCTGTCTGAACCACGGTCGGGTTAGTGTTACCGATTCGGGGGTTTAAGCCTATAGACTTTGTGATTATGGCTGATGCTCCACTCTCAACAATTCTCTCCAAAGGCGCTGCGGACAAACCTAATACTCCGGAAGCCAACATAGCCGGGTTTTGAAGCTTCAAACCCGCAATTTCTAAGTTTAAAGACTTGTTCATTAGACACACTCTAGGGGAAAGGTTATTCATTAGTTAAGATAAATGTTAATGTGCTGAGGAAACCGATGATGGGAAAAGTAGCAATAATAGAATGCCCATTCGGGATTATTGCATTCAATGAGAAAGACGAGTTGATAGACTTTTTTCCATTTCCGAAACAGCCGAAGAAAACTGCGGAAATTCTTTATGCTTTAGAATTAGGAAAACTTGTAGATGAAATGACCTCGTTGATAAAGCGACTTAAAAGAAAAGGCTACAAAAAATTCGTTTTTGAAAATGCGGAAATAGCCCAAAAAGCCCAAGAAAAATTCAAGATAACTGTGTCAACAGAGAAGCCTTCAGCGGCTGGAACATTTTTACGTGAAAACTTAGAGAGAATAGCCAAAGAAACTGGTTTTGTAGAGAAATCGTCTCAGCTTACAGACTGGATACATAAAGTCACAATGGAACTGACAAAACTGAAAGTAAAACGTGCTGTAGAAAAACGAGACTTGATGGTTGCTCAGGCGATACAAACAATTGATGATTTAGACAAAACCACAAACCTCTTCATGGGACGTTTAAGAGAATGGTATGGCCTGCACTTTCCAGAACTTGACAGACTTGTGGAAAAACATGAAACTTATGCACGTTTAGTTCTTAATCTGGGAAGAAGAGAAAACTTCACCCTAGAAAGCCTTAAAAAAGAGGGAATTCCCGCGAAAAAAGCTGAGAAGATAGTTGAAGCTGCCTTGACCTCAATGGGGGCTGAACTGTCGGATAAGGATATGGAAAAAATTCAGACAATGAGTAAAACCATACTGGAGCTTTACAGTTTAAGGATAACCCTGGAGGCTTATGTTGACACCACGATGGAAGAAGTTGCGCCCAACATAAAAGCTATTGTAGGCTCACTGCTAGGTGCAAGGCTTATCGCCCTAGCAGGTGGACTAGAGAACCTAGCCAAAATGCCTGCCAGCACAATCCAAGTTTTAGGCGCTGAAAAAGCCCTTTTCCGAGCCTTGAAAACAGGTACAAAACCCCCAAAACATGGCATAATATTTCAACACACGTTCTTA
Organism: Candidatus Bathyarchaeota archaeon UBA233; assembly: GCA_002507245.1. Classification (GTDB taxonomy): domain Archaea; phylum Thermoproteota; class Bathyarchaeia; order Bathyarchaeales; family UBA233; genus UBA233. Next base: position 6,189 of record DAZI01000061.1, on the reverse strand, counting down.
CATCAAGCAAAACGATGGCAAAGAGGGAAAATCGCGCGGGCCTTAGCTGGAAAACTAGCCATAGCAGCACGAACAGATGCCTTCGGAGGTAAATATGTAGGTGACGAACTTAAAGCTGATTTAGAAAGAAGAATAACCGAAATCCACAGCAAATATTCGCAACCCCCAGCTCGCCCTAGAAAAGAGAGACAGGGTAAACGTAGGAGAAGAAAAAAACGTGCACGTAGAAGTTAAGCCACATCCAAAATTTCTAGGAGTATACACCGTCATCTTAGAAGATGGTTCAAAACGGTTAGCAACCAAAAATCTAGTTCCTGGAAGAACTGTTTATGGTGAAAAACTCGTACGTCAAAAAGGTGTAGAATACCGGTTATGGGATGCCTTCAGAAGCAAACTTGCAGCAGCCATTCTAAAGAATATAAGCCACGTGCCAATAAAACCGGGAAATAAGGTCCTATATTTAGGCGCGGCTTCTGGAACCACAGCAAGTCATGTCTCCGATATTGTAGGCGAAGAAGGACATGTGTACTGTGTAGAATTTGCCTCTCGAGCCATCCGGGAGTTAGTTAACAATGTCTGCGTCTACCGACCAAACATGTCGCCGCTACTCGAAGATGCACGTTTTCCAGAAAGATATACCATGTTCGTATCTGAGGTCAACGTAATATACTGTGATGTAGCCCAACCAGAACAAGCCAAAATCTTAGCCGATAATGCAGACCACTTCTTAAAACCAGACGGTTGGATAATGCTCGCTATAAAAGCTCAAAGCATAGATGTAACTAGAAACCCATCTGAAATCTACCAACAAGAAATCAGCGTTTTGAAAAGTCGCGGTTTTCAAATCAGAGATATGGTGCATTTAGAGCCCTATGATAAGGCTCATGCCCTAATAATAGCCAATAAAAAATAGGAGAGATTATAGGGTTAAACCGAAGTTCATAGCTATTAGCACTAGGTCAAATATGTTTACTACACCGTCTTTATTCACGTCCGCTAGCTCATTCCAACGTTCATGTCCTGGATATGAGCCATATGCTAAGCCAACTGGCGCAACATCCAGTATGTCAACTTTTCCATCTCCGTTCAAATCTACATTGATTTCAGTGAATTGAACAGTTATAAGCTGCCATGTAGTATCGTTAAGTCCTTCACTATCTATAATCGTCAAGGTTACGTTAAAGGTTCCATTAGATGCGTAAACATGAGTAGTCACGGGATCTGTTTTAATAATCTCTGGAGTTCCATCGCCAAAGTTCCAGATGTAGCTAACAATTGTGCCACCGTTCGGGGTAGAAGCCGAAGCATCGAAAGTGACCATTCTACCAGCAAAAGGCTCAAGAGGTGAGAAAGTAAACTCGGCATGAGGTGGCTCTGGAACAGGGGGGCCCACACATTCGTAGTATCCGTCAATTTTTGTAGCTGTTATTTCGCTTAGTGTGTCGTCTAGGAGTTTTGTGTCTGTGTTGTTTATGTTAAGAGGGCAAGATACTGTTCCAGCTGGGGGTGTGTAGATTATTTCAAGTTCTATTATGGCTAATAAGCCATCGCCGCTGAAAGAGCCGACGCCTATAATTGAGGCGCCGATTAGGACGCGTTCGTTTACGCCGTCGCCGTCAATGTCGTAGAAGGTTGGGCCCAAGGATATTTGAGTTTGACCCTGGAAGACGTAGGCGGGGTCGGTTGTGGGAAGCCAGGCGCGGGTAATGTTCAGCAACGTATCATCAACAACCAGGTTAACCTGAAAACCAAATAGCTTTGTTACATTGTATATCCAAACGGTAACGTTGAAACGGGTGCCGATGGGAGTACCTGTTGGGAAAATGAAATTTATATCGCCCGTTTCAGGGTTCATTGCAAAAATTTGTGTTCCTGTTAAGTTCGATGTTATGGTATGTTCAAAATTGCCGTTAGGTGTGTCAAATGAAGCTTTATTTGTCCATGGAAGCATTGAATTTATTGTGCTTTGCATGCTTTGTGTTTTTGATGTGGTTTCTGTGTTGGCTTGAGGAATTGTCAAGCTTAATGTTTGGGTCGTCAACAGGCTTATGATAAGGGCTGTTAAAAAATATTTTTCCAGTTGTTTGATTATAGTTTTCATATTATAGTCGTATATTTCTGGTTAATATAAAAAACTTGTGGAAGACCCTTCTAGGCTTTTTCTACACGTATTTTTGTTCCGCTTTTTACTTGTTTAAACAGTTCAAGGTTTTTTATAATTTTTCCAATAATGTTTACTGGGCTGTAGGGTTGGGATTCTCCGTAGAAGATGCAGAGAGCGCTTCCGAGGGGCCAAAAGGCTATGGTTCCTTTTTCCACTTTGGATTTTGCTTTTTCTTCACCCATTTTTACTGGAACTTCAAAGTAGACTTCTTCTAGCCAAATGGCTGCTCTCCCCTCAACTGGCAGATTTCTAACGATCATATCAACTGTGCGGGGGGCTAGGAATCGGATGAATTCACCTTCAGCTTCACCAATATCTTCTAGAATAAATCGAACTTTAAGACGGGAAATATCCTTTTCAGTCATGTTTTTCCCAACTCTCTTAAAAACCTCTTTAATAGTTGTTCTAGATTTGGCGAGGTTAACTCTTCGAGCTCATAAGTTACCTTAACTGCTGGTTTATTCAAACGTAAAACCCGACGTAAATCCACGGGAGTTCCAATAACCACAACATCACATGGAACTGCATTGATAACCTTCTCCAGCTCTCCAATCTGTTCTTTTCCATATCCCAACGCTGGAAGAACAAGCTCTAGATGCTTATACTTTTCAAAAGCTTTAGTTATGGAACCAAACGCATAAGGACGTGGGTCAATAATTTCCCGCGCGCCAAGTTTTCGAGCGGCTATTATACCTGCTCCATAAGGCATATCACCATGCGTCAATGTAGGGCCGTCCTCAACAACAAGCACCCGTTTATCCTTCACAAGCTCAGGTTTATCCACCGTTATTGGTGATGCAGCCTCGATTATTACTGCATTAG
>DAZI01000061.1:0-2855 GCA_002507245.1 Candidatus Bathyarchaeota archaeon UBA233 | reverse complement strand
ATTAACTTCACAGATGTTACGTTTTACAGCTTCAATTTTTTGTTTTTCAGCTGTTTTCACCTTGTTTATTACCACTACATCTGCCATTCGAAGGTTTGTTTCACCTGGATGATATCGAATCTCATGCCCTGGCCTGTGTGGGTCAACTACAACTATATGTAGGTCAGGCTTAAAAAATGGTAAGTCATTATTTCCACCATCCCAGATGATTATATCCGCTTCTTTCTCAGCACTATGAAGTATTTTCTCATAATCAACCCCTGCATAAACCACGATTCCATTTCGGAGGTGAGGTTCATACTCTTCCCGTTCTTCAATAGTGCATTCATACTTATCCAAATCCTCGAAAGTTGCGAATCTTTGGCATACTTGTCTTCTTAAGTTACCATATGGCATGGGATGCCTAACCACAACAACACGGAGTCCAATGCCGCGAAGGATCTTGGTCACTTTACGAGAAGTTTGACTTTTTCCAGAACCAGTTCTTACAGCACACACAGAAACGACCGGGACTTTAGCCTTAAGCATGGTTGATTTTAAACCCATAAGCCGAAAATCTGCGCCACTAGCTAAGGCAATCGAAGCTTTGTGCATTACGTATTCGTGGGAAACATCGCTGTAAGCAAAAATAACTTGGTCTACGTCAAACTTACTTATTAGCTCAGGAAGTTTTTCTTCAGGATATATTGGTATACCCTTAGGATAGTTTTTCCCAGCCAGTTCTAGTGGGTAGACTCGTTCTTCTATCCCTGGAATTTGAGTAGCTGTGAAAGCAACAACCTCATATTCATCGTTATTTCTGAAATATACGTTAAAATTATGGAAGTCTCTCCCAGCCGCGCCCATAATGATAACCCGCGTCTTATGCATGGACGAATCCTTCCCTTTAAAGTAACTCAAACATTCCAATAGAATGACGACTATACTACTCTGCGATTCTATATAAACCTTCACATAGAAATAAGGTATTACAACAATTCAAGAACGCAGTCTGCTATGAATTTTACTTGTTTTGCAGTTACGCCTGGATGTACGGGTAATGAAAACACTTGTTTTGAAGCTTTTTCTGTTTCTACAAGTTTACGTCTTTTAAATCTCCGATAGAAAGGCATCAAATGTATGGGTGGATCATAATAAACGCCTATGCCTATACCGCGTTCCTTAAGCTGTATAATTAATTTGTCTCTTATAGAAGCATTAGCGCCTTCCAGTCTAACAGTGTAAAGGTACCAGCTATGTCCAAATCCTCTAGGTTCCTTCGGAATCCTCAGTTTAGAAGCTTCTCCAAGCTTTTTAGATAAGGTCTCTGCATTCTTTCTGCGTTTATCTAGAAATTTGGGAAGCTTTTTAAGCTGAACAATACCTATTGCAGCTTCTATCTCTGGCATACGATAGTTATGCCCTAAAAGCACCGAGGTGTATTTTTCTTTTTCTCCATGGGTACGTACGCATCGAAGCTTTTCAGCATACTCCTCACTATTTGTAGTTACCATTCCTCCTTCGCCCGTGGTCATATTCTTGCTAGCGTAAAAGCTCCAACAAGCGAAATCAGCATAGAAACCGGGAGGCTTTCCATGATAGGTTGCTCCGTGTGCTTGAGCTGCATCCTCAATTACAACCAGGTCATGTTTTTCAGCGATCTCCTGTATGGCCTTCATTTCCGCGGATAATCCGTAGAGGTCCACTGGGATTATCGCTTTAGTTTTTTGAGTGATAGCTTTCTCGATTTCTTCTGGTTGAATGGTGTAAGTATGAGGATCTATGTCCACAAAGACTGGTCGAGCGCCCGTTAACACCACCGTTTCAGCAGTAGCAGTAAAGGTAAAACTCGGAAGGATAACCTCGTCTCCTATCTTTACTTCTGCCACTAAAAGGGCCATGTGGAGGGCTGCCGTACCGCTGTTTACGGCAATCGCGTGTTTAGCCTTTACAAAACGGCAAAATTTTTTTTCAAATTCTCTAACCATTGGACCGGTTCCAAGTCCGCTAGTTAATATTCCGCTCTCTAAAACCTTTTTCACCGCTTCTATTTCCTCTCGCCCTATATGAGGTGCATTTATTGGAATCATGCTGTTCCCTCTTCTAGCGGTGAACGTTTGTTTCAATCGGTAATAAAAATTTGTGGTAAAATTTAGTATCAGATCAACTAACTGCTAACTTATTTCCATAAATTAGAGATTGCTCTCTAAATAACTCTTATATCTTGTTCCACTGCATAGATTAGTTTCTCTTAAAAACGTTAGAGTTGAATGTAGGATGGTGGATTTCAGCTTTACCGAAGAACAAGAATTGTTTAGAAAGTCTCTCCGTGAATGGACCCAGAGAAGCCTCCCGTTGGAGAGAATTAGAGAGATCGACAGGAAAGGAGAAATTCCTAAAGAAATCGTGAAGGAAATGGCTGATATCGGATTATTGATAATGACCGCTCCAGAGGAGCATGGAGGTGTCGGAGCTGATTGGGTCACTACATGTATTGCAGCTGAAGAGCTGGGGTATGCAGACATAAGCATTGGAATTCCAGTGCTTTTTCTCGTTGAAGCTTCTTGGGGATATGTAGTTGATAAATACTGCACGCCTAAAATTCGAGAAGAAGTTATAAAGAAAGCCATTCAAGGCGAGGCCTTTATAGGCATAGCAAGCACTGAGTCTGGCGGCGGTTCAGATGTAGCTTCCTTCAAGACAACAGCACGAAAAGAAGGAAACGAATGGGTATTAAACGGTGAGAAAATATACATAAGCGGAACAGAAGAAGCTAGAAAATGGGGCGGCGGCTTCTTTGTCATAGCGAGAACTTCTCCTGCACCTCCAGGAGCAGCTCATAAAGGCATGACAGCCTTCTATGTTCCAGCAAACGC
>DAZI01000017.1 GCA_002507245.1 Candidatus Bathyarchaeota archaeon UBA233 | reverse complement strand
ACAACGGTCAATTCAGGGTTAGCAAGTTTAACTCCGGTAGCGAAGGCTATGGCTCTGCCATGGGTAGTGTGGAAGGAATCCATGTTCACATAGCCTGCTACCCGTCCAATGCAGCCTATACCAGAAACCACAACAATTTTGTCTAAGTCCATTTCGAGTTCTTTAACAGCTTCGGTAAAGCTATGCAGGATTATGCCGTTACCACATCCTGAACACCATATGTGCGGAATTCTAGATTTTCGTAGAAAAACTTCCATTGGATGAAAAATGTTCTCATGCTGCACCATTTTATTCTATCTCCTCCAGCGCTTTAAGTATCTCCGATGGGGTATGCAGATCCTCGCCAAGTTTAGGGAGGAACTTTATGGAAGCATTTTTTGCCACGCGTTCTACTTCTCGAACTATCTGACCGTAATTCAGTTCTGGAACCACTATTCGCTTCGCCCTGTCAGCAAATTCTGCTATATGCCTTTCCGGGAAGGGCCAAAGAGTTATTAATCTCAAAAGTCCAGCTTTTATTCCCTTTTCTCTGGCTTTTTTGACAGCGCTTAACGCTGAACGGGATACCACGCCATATGCTATTACAGCTACCTCCGCATCGTCCAGCATTACTTTTTCGGTTTTTGTTATCTTGTCAACGTTTCTTCGGATCTTCTCGCATAGTCTACTGACGAGGTTGAACTGAGTTTCCGGGCTATCCGTTTTTGGATTTCCAAGCTCGTCGTGGGTTAGTCCTGTGGCGTGGAAATGGTATCCTTCGCCGAAGCAAGCCATGGGCGGAACCAAGTCATCTCCTTCAGGCCTAAATGGCGCATATTCCCCCGGAGGTACGCTCGGCTTTTTGCGGTTAACCAGCTTTATATCCTCAGCCCGTGGGATAACAACTTTTTCCCACATATGTGCCACAGACTCGTCCATAAGCAGAAAGACGGGGACTCTATAAGCTTCAGACAAATTGAAGGCTTCAATTGTTAAATTGAAGGCTTCCTGAACAGAGTTAGGGGATAAAGCGATTATCTCGTAGTCTCCATGTGACCCCCATTTTGCTTGCATGACATCTTGCTGTCCAGGCTTGGTGGGCTGTCCGGTGCTTGGGCCACCACGCATAACGTTCACAACCACGCATGGTGCTTCTGTCATTGCTGCTAGCCCTATGTTTTCCTGCATTAAGCTGAAGCCGGGGCCGGAAGTTGCAGTCATGGATTTCAGCCCTGCGTAGGAGGCTCCAATTATGGCTGCCATCGAAGCTAGCTCGTCTTCCATCTGTATGTATATCCCGCCTACTTCTGGAAGTCTCAGCGCCATTCTTTCAGCGATTTCTGTGGCAGGGGTTATGGGATAACCGGCAAAGAATCTGCAGCCAGCGGCTAGGGCGCCTTCGGCGCAGGCAAGATCTCCGCTTAGGAAGTGTTCACCTGTTAAAACTGCTCTGTTTTTCGTCATTTCAGCATCCTCCTTCACATGGTTTTTCGGTTACGAATATAGCGAAGTCGGGGCATACAGCGGTGCAGAAGCCGCAAACCACGCATTTTGATTCGTCCGCTACTTGTGGCGGGTGTACACCCCGCTTGTTTATTTCTTCAGATTCTTCAAGGACTTTTCTAGGACAGTACTCGATGCAGTAGCCGCATCCTTTACACCTATCCTTGATTATGTGAATCTCCCCTTTCGGCGGCTTTGCCTTTTCCAAGTCTAAAGGTTTTCGCCAAATCCTAACTGGCATGTCGCGGTCACGGCTCCAACGCTTTTTCGAAAACTTTCTTAGCGTTTTCAATTTCTTCAGGGGTCACACTTTTCACGATTGCTTGCATTTCACGGATTTTAGATGCGAATTTTTCGCCTTCAGCTGCGCTTATCCAAGTTAGCTGAAGCCTTTCCTTGTTTAGTCCAGCTTTCTCCATCTTTTTCCATAATCTTTCTACGCGTTTTTTGGTTTGATAATTGGCGTTGATGTAGTGGCAATCTCCTAGGTGGCAGCCTGAAACGAGGACTGCGGCTGCGCCTCGGGCGAAGGCTCTCTCTATGAATTTGGGGGCTACTCGTCCAGAACACATGGTTCGAATTATCCTGACGTTTTCTGGGTACTGCATCCGGCTTACTCCGGCGAAGTCTGCACCTGCATAGGAACACCAGTTACAGCAAAAGGCAACTATCTTCTTGTCAGCGTCAATTTCTGTTGCGGCATTTATCTGGGCGAAAATTTGCTCGTCTGTGAAATGCCGCATGACTAAGGCTCCGAAAGGACATTCAGCGCCGCAAGTACCGCATCCGGCGCAAGCAGCCTCCACTATCTCGATCTTCTTGCTTTCCTCGTCCAGTTTAATGGCGTTGTAGGGGCAGACCTTTACGCATAATCCGCAGACTTTGCATTTTTCGGGGACCCACATAGGAGTTAAAGCTTCAACTGTAACTTTTCCCTTTGCCATCAGAATGCCAGCTCGAGCAGCTGCAGCGCTTGCTTGGGTTACGCTGTCCTTAATGTCCTTTGGCGCTTCAGCACATCCAGCGAAAAATATTCCGCCAGTAGCAGCATCCACTGGGCGTAGTTTCGGGTGAGCTTCCATGAAGAAACCGTCCGGGCTTCTGGAAAGCGTTAGGAGCTTTTGGATTAGTTCAGTTTCTTTTCGAGGTTCTAAACCTATGGATAGAACTGCCAGTTCGACCCGTATTTTGTAGAGCTCTTTTTGGAGAGTGTTTTCGCCTATGAGCCACAAGTCATGCGTCTTTTTGTCTTCAATTATTTTGGCGGGTAAGCCGCGGATGAAAATTATGCCTTCTTTTCTGGCACGACGGTACAAATCCTCAAAACCTTTCCCAAAGGCTCGAATGTCAACATAGAAAACGTATATTTGGGTTTCTGGCCAGTGCTCCTTTATTAGTAACGCGTCTTTTATGGTATTCATGCAGCAAACATTGCTGCAGTAGGGTTTCCCGGTTCTCTCTGAACGAGAGCCAACGCATTGGATAAAAGCCACGGTTTTTGGAATTTCCATGTCGCTGGGTCTTATAAGCTTCCCGCCGGATGGCCCACCAGCGTTTATTAGACGTTCGAATTCCAGAGAGGTTATAACATTTGAATATCGTCCATACCCATACTGGGGAATTGTGGATGGATCAAACACGTCCGCGCCTATAGCTACTATTATCGTGCCTACTTCAAGCTCGATTTCTTCGGGTTTCATTTCGAAGTTTATGGCTTGGCGTTCGCATGCTTTTACGCATTTGTCGCATACTACTACGTTTTCTTTGTTGAGGCATAGTTCTCGGTCGATCACGTAGGTAGATGGAACTGCTTGAGCAAAGGGTGTGTAGATAGCGTGTCTTACGGCTAAGCCTGCATCAAATTCGTTAGGGGCAATCATCGGGCAAACTTTTGTGCAGTCGCCGCATGCAGTGCATTCCTCTGTTACATACCGAGGTTTTTTCAACACTCTGACCTTGAAGTTTCCTATGTAACCTTTGACGTCTAGGATTTCGCTGTAGGTTAACAGCTTGATGTTTGGATGACGCCCTACATCTGACATTTTCGGCGCTAAAATACATATGGAACAGTCCATTGTCGGGAAGGTTTTGTCAATTTGAGCCATTCTTCCGCCTATGCTTGGCGCTTTTTCCACCAAGTAAACATTATAACCAGTGTCAGCCAAATCCAACGCCGCTTGAATTCCGGCTACGCCTCCACCGATAACCAGTGCTTCAGGCTTTATTGGAACTTCGTTTTCTATGGCTGGCTGAAGCAAGGCAACTCGCATAACAGCCATCTTGACAAGTTCTTTGGCTTTTTCCGTGGCTTCTCGGCGGTTATATAGGTGAACCCAACTGCAATGCTCACGGATATTCGCCATCTCAAACAGGTATTTGTTTAGTCCAGCTTCTTCGCATGCCTTTCGGAAGGTAGGTTCATGTAAACGTGGGGAACAGGAGGCTACGACAACACGGTTAAGCTTATGTTCCTTAATATCTTGCTTGATTGTTTCTTGTCCCTGGTCTGAACATGTATAGCGAAGGTCTTTAGCTAAAACAACGTTTGGAAGTTGGGAGGCGAACTTCGCTACTTCTGTGCAGTCCACGGAGCCAGCTATGTTTAAACCACAGTGACAGACATAGACGCCTATTCGAATTTCCTCGCTTTGAGGAGGCTCCACCTGTTCATTCATATGGTTATCATTCTCCTCCCAGGTATTTCATAATAGAATTAGCAGCTCGTTTACCCGCAAGGATGGCTTCAATAACCGTCGCTGGACCTGTGACAACGTCGCCTCCAGCGAAAACTCCTTTCATGGTAGTTTCCATGGTTATCGGATTTATCCAAATCGTGCCGTCCACATTTAACTCAACTTCCTTTGGTAGGAAAGAAACATCTGGAGACTCGCCTATGGCAAGAATTGCCGTGTCGATTTCCTTAATGAACTCAGAGCCTTCGATTGGGATTGGTTTTCTTCTTCCAGACTTGTCGGGTTCACCCAACTCTGTTCGGATACATTCCATGGCTTTGAGCTTGCCATTCTCACCCAAAAAGCGTTTAGGCGCGGCTAAAAACTCGAATTTCACCCCTTCTTTTTCGGCTTCAGACACTTCCCATGGAATAGCAGGCATCTCCTCCCTTGACCGTCGATATAAAACAGTGACTTCCCTTCCACCCTGCTTCAAGGCTGTTCTAGCAGCGTCTACTGCAACATTGCCGCCGCCTACAACTATTACCCGCTCGCCCAAGTTGAAGGGCTCTCCGGAATTAACCTTTGAAAGGAATTCTAGGGCGTGAACTACACCTTCCAGTTCAGCTCCCTCTACTCGAAGTTCACGGCATTTATGTGCTCCAGCAGCAACGAAAATAGCGCGATAGCCCTCATTCCAAAACCTTTGAAACTCGTAGCTTTCACCAACGTTCACATTCGTCCTAATTTCCACACCCATTTCTCGTAAGCGATTTATTTCCGTGTCCAAAACCTCACGGGGAAAACGAAAGGAAGGTATGCATTTGCGCAGCATTCCACCGGGCTCTGAAAGCTGTTCAAAAATCGTTACTGGATAACCTTTATGAGCTAGCTCGTAGGCCAAGGCTAGCCCGGCGGGGCCAGACCCTATAACAGCCACTTTTTCGTCCGAATGTTTATTGGTTTCAGGAGTTTCGCTTGAAATTTTTTCGTAAGCCTCCTTGACTATGGATTCCAATAGCTGCTTGTCTATTCCAGCTCTTTCTGGGTGAAAACATAGATGTAGGGTGGTTAATGGAAGTGGTATTTCTTTCATGATTTTCGTTAAGGCTTTCTTTAAGGGTTGGGTGATCTCTCGCTTTATAGCTAAACTCTTGACATTGTGAAATATTTCCGGAGGCTTCAGTCCTTGGGGGCAACGTTTGTAACAGTCATAACACCACGCGCAAAGCCAAAGTTTATCCTCATTGGTTATAGCGGTTTTTTCCAAAAACAATTTTTCAAGTAATACTCGTGGATTGTAATAACCGTTCAAAAGTTCATGTACTGGACAGCTTGCGGTGCAAATGCCACACTCAAAACAATCTTTAAGCTTTTCCAAGTCCGCAATCACATCTAAGGCTTCTTCTACAACTGCGGATTGCGTTTTCCGCATCCCCCAACTTCCTCTAATAGAATATTGGTCAGATATAAAAGTTTACAAATGTAAAGGGTTTCCGCACACCGCAACCCGCAAAAGGACTAAAACAAATATTACCCTTTAACAAACATCAACAACAGGAGAGGATACACGCTTTTGAAAACAAAAGTTGACATAAACTGCGACTTAGGCGAAAGCTACGGCGCCTTCCACATGGGAAACGATAGAGCAATAATGCCTCACATAACTTCGGCAAACGTAGCATGCGGCTTTCACGCCGGAGACCCGACAACCATAGCCAGAACACTGCAACTTGCAAAAAGGTTCAATGTCGCAGTTGGAGCTCACCCAGCTTATCCAGACTTAATGGGATTCGGTAGAAGAGAAATGAGTCTGACCATTGAGGAATTAAGAAACTATGTAATATATCAAGTGAGCGCCCTTGAAGGCTTCGCGAAAGCCTCAGGCATACAGCTTCAACATGTAAAGCTTCATGGAGCGCTTTACAACAAAGCTGCAAAAAACTCTGAAACAGCGCAGACCGCAGTCAAAGCAATAAAAGCATTAAATCCAAACCTAATAGTTTTCGCGCCGCCAAAATCTGCTCTAGCTGAGGCCGCGGCAAAAGCCGGAATACGCGTAGCCTACGAGGTTTTCGCCGACAGAGCTTACAACCCTGATGGGACCTTGGTTTCCAGGCGGAGGCCAAACGCTCTAATCACAGACGTAAAAACTATAATTGAAAGAGTTATTCAGATGGTTAAGGAGCAAACTGTTACGGCGGTTAACGGTGAAAACATTCAGCTAGGTGAAGTAGACACAGTATGCGTTCACGGCGATACTCCTGAAGCCGTAAACATAGCCAAAAACCTAAAAAGGGCGCTTATAAAAGCTGGTGTTCAGGTTAAACCAGTAAGAGCTTTCCTGTAAATTAAACCAGCGCCTGAAGTATGAGACTGGTAGACATGGCAATAAGACCGACGCGTTATTTCCCCTTCGGCGACAGCGCCTTAGTAGTTGAGATCGGCGACGTAATTGACCTAGAGGTCAACGCGAAAGTCTTAGCCTTGGACCAAGCTATAACACAATCGAAGATTTTCGGCATCCAAGAATGCGTTCCAACTTACCGATCGCTACTAATACGCTACAATCCGCTTAAAACAACCTATGAAGAGCTGGTGTTCCAAATAAGAAACTTGGAAGGTTCCATCCAAGAAGTAACTGTTGAGGAAAGGGAAACGAAAGAAATTGTTGTTCCAGTGGTTTACGGCGGCAAATATGGTCCAGATTTGAAGTATGTGGCTGAAATCCACGGTTTAACAGAGGAAGAAGTTGTGCGGATACATTCAGCAAAACGCTATAGGGTCTACATGATAGGATTCATCGCGGGCTTCCCGTATCTGGGGGTGGTAGACGACGAAATAGCCACACCGCGGCTGAAAACCCCGAGAATACGGGTTCCGGAAGGAGCCGTAGGCATAGCTGAAAAACAAACGGGAATATATCCGCGTGAAGCACCTGGGGGCTGGCGGATAATAGGTAGGACTCCTATGAAACTTTTCAACCCGTCAAGGCATCCACCATCGCTTTTAAAACCTGGAGATATTGTCAAGTTTAAACCAATAACAGAAAGGGAGTTTAGAGCTCTAAAAGCGAAACAGTGAAACAAAATGAAGCTTTTCCACGTATTAAAGCCCGGAGCCTTTACTATTGTTCAGGATTTGGGCAGGTACGGCTATCTACGATACGGTGTACCTGTATCAGGCGCTATGGATACTTTTTCGCATGTGACGGCAAATCTTCTTGTAGCTAATCACCCAAACGATGCAACGCTTGAAATAACCCTTCTCGGGCCAGAACTTGAATCCTTGGCGGAAACCGAGATAGCCATAACTGGAGCTAATCTCTCCCCAAAAATAAACAAAACCAACGCCCCAATGTGGCGAACAGTAAGGATAAAAAAGGGCGACATACTCAGCTTTGGAACACCTCAAAACGGATGTCGCGCCTACCTCGCTGTAAGAGGTGGAATAAACGTTCCAGAGGTTCTTGGAAGCAGATCAACGTATACAAGAGGTGGATTCGGCGGAATAAACGGCAGACCCTTAAGAGCTGGCGACACAATTTATGGATTCAATAAAACCGAGTCCCTCAGTGTTAAACTAGAAATGCCTAGAGAGCTAGTACCAGAATATCCAAAAGAATACGTTGTTCGAGTAATCCTAGGCCCCCAAGCAGAGAGTTTCACAAAGGAGGGTATAGAAACCTTCTTCTCCAGCGTTTACACGATAACAACTGAATCAGATCGCATGGGCTATCGTTTAGACGGCCCAAGTATAGAACACGTAGACAAAGCGGATATAGTCTCCGATGCTATACTTCCAGGAGCTGTTCAGGTTCCGGAAAGCGGAAAACCAATCATAATGATGCGGGATGCCCAAACAACGGGAGGATACACAAAAATAGCGGTTGTCACCACTCCGGATCTTTCGTTGTTGGCGCAAGCTAAACCGGGCAACACTATAAAATTCGTGAAGACCTCTCTTGCCGAAGCTAGAAGTCACCTGATAGAGTTTCATAGAAAGCTAAACACGATAAAAACCAAATTCTTAAAGAAGCCTTAGAATAAATCAACAGCAGAAGGGAGACTGCTCTAATGCAGGCTGAGACGAGAATTCACAAGAAGGGAACCTTCACATTCAAAGAAGCGTTGGAAAGCGTAAAACATGCTTCAGAATTTCAAAAAGCTGGGGCAATAGCATGCTTCATAGGTGTAGTTCGAAACCAAACCCCCACAGGTGAAAAAGTTTTAGGGCTGGAAATAGAGGCCTACGAAGAAAAGGCAAACGAAACCTTGGAGGAAATATGTAAGCAACTAGAGAAAAGCGAAGGCATAATAGATGTACAAATCCATCACTTCACAGGAAAATTCAAGCCTGGTGAGGAACTAGTCTATATTCTCGTGGCAGGAGAGCACCGCCAAGAAACCTTTCAAACCTTAAAGGAAACGGTGGAGCGTTATAAAAAGGAAGTGCCAATTTTCAAAAAAGAATACATAATCACAGATAAAGGCGAGAAACAGTCCTATTGGGTAAGCGAACAAGACATAACGTGAATGGATTAACCTCTCTCTTTCTCACGGTTAGGGTAGAAAAAGCTTATCTTTATAAAAGAAATGTGGAGTTTAGCTGACTACGTTGACTATTTTCTTTCTTAGCTTAATAGCAGCCACTGCGACGACTATGGCGATTGTTGCTCCGATGAGGATAAGCAACAGTTCGGGGGTTACCAACTGTGGGATCGGTGGAGCTGATGCCAAGCCAATAGTCGGGTCGTGTTCTAAAGTGTAGTTACCGAAGTATGGATAGCAGAGGAACAGCCTTAGGTGTCCGCCCGCGGCAATATATGATGCTGTGACATTCACATAATCGACGGTGCTTCCATTTTCATCTAAGAGCCTTGCCCAAGGTACGAACTCGAGGAAACCAGCCAAGGTCCTCTCTTTTCTTGCAAAGCGGATTCTGAAATGTTTTCTGAAACGGTTAGTTAGTTGGAAAGGCCTCTCATCCTCATCTTGGTTAGCTGTTTTGTTTTCATTCACTGGACAGTATTCGTTGTTCACCATTGCGCCTTGCATTTGAGACATTGATTCAACGTTGTTCGTGTTTTGAAGCTCCCCTTCTGCTTGGCTCAAGTCCTCGATTCTTATGGACGCCAGGTTTACCCATAGGGCAAGCCCTGTCTTGTGGGGTGGCACGTTGATTTCATATTTTTCTTTCAGTTCTTCCAAGAATGGTTTGAGTTTATCTATGTTCCACTCCCAATTTTTTACGATAAAGTCGAATTTCAACTGTCCAGCTGCTACAGTGTAGCTGTGGTCCTCGTCAATGATTTCTGTTGCGTTAGTAGTGTAGAACCTACAGCGGATTTGTATGTTGCCCTCTGCAAATTTGAACTTTGGCATTGGCACATTTTTCAATGTGAAGTTAAAGGACCAGTAAGAAACATTGCCTTTGGTCACTAGTTCTGGGGGTTCAAGCTCCCAGGAGCCGCCGCTGAATGGTAGGAAAGCTGGATGCAAGCCATAAACGCCTATAACATGTTGTCTCATGTATTTCATTCTCTCCATGATTCTTTGCCGTAGTTGAGAGTGCATTCGACCCATTTTGGGGCCGATAAATCTTTCTTCTAGTCTTTCCATGATTCTTGGCCCGTCTGCGTGATGACGTCTAACATAATGTGGCACGTCGAAGGTTAGGTATTCGATTACTCCTTTGAATTTTAGCACGTATACTTGGCTTGAATCGTTTGTGTACCACCATATTAAAATGGGTTTTTTCCCGCCTGCTGGAAATAGGAGCGTTATCAACGGTGTCTCAAACTTGTACCATACGCCTTCTCTTTTTGGCTGCACAGGCTGGTTTTGGGCGTTATTTGGTAAGTCCTCGTCTGCATTTGCATTATTGATTAGTACGCCTGTTGAGAACAAAGACAGCAATAAAGCTAAACTCAAAGCTAATATTTGTTTTTTCCTAATTTTCACGGTTTTTCACCGATAATAACTGTGTAAAATGGCTTATTAAGAAAATCGCTTCGAAAAAAACCGAATTTACGCTTTCCATAGTTCTAGAAATCTCGAACTTTTATGAAAAACGGCCGAGTACAAATAGCACTGTCATGTTTATGTATACAGCTGTTAGGCTAATGATGATAGCTTTGTCGAGTCTTAAACCTTTTCCGAAGCAAAAGGCTGCGGAAACCAGCAGTAAGCTCCAAATTTGTAAGACCATTAGAATGCCCTGCATAATTGTATTCAGCGCCATTGCGTCTAGATTTGATAAAACAGTTGGGATTGTTAGATATATATAGGGGTAAGCAGCCATGGGAATTGCTGCTATGCCTATGCAGGCGAGAAGTTGCAGTTCGTTTCCAACTCGCTTGTAGAGAAGGAAGGAAAAAAACTCCGCAAACAGAAATAGGCCTAGCCAGTTGAAAACAAACAACAAGGCTATGGTTGTGAAGCTGCGGAAGGAATATGGAAAATAAAAGAACAGTGCTGGGTCCAGCTTGGCGTAAGCTGAACCGTAAGCGCCTAGAAGCAGTATAACCAGCGAGAAGGGTAAAAATCTTAGAGGTTTTACAGTTTTTGCAAAAACGGGTGAGAGAAAGAGCCATCTTCCTAAACGGTGACTAAAGGTTTCGCTTATCTCGAGGGTTGCGGGGATGTTTCCCTCTTTTAAGATTCTGTAAAGCGCTCGTCCGCGATCGTTAAGCCTGTACTTTCGTTGCTTGTCCTGGGTTATAAAGTCGGAAAGCATGTCTAAATGGTAATATACCGTGCCTACGCCTAAGCCTAAGGTTTCTTTCAGCTCCTTAAATCCAATTTTCTCTTGATTACCTAAAATTTCAATTATCTTTCTACGCGTTGGATCTCTAAGCAATGTGTAATATTTTGACAAGCTTTCCATTTTCATACCAGCCCAGGTAACTCTAAAGTTTGCAGGGAACTAAGTAATATGGGTTTGTAGTCTGAACATGCGCAGTTTAGACTACTTCCTTGTATACTGGGTGGCCCTTAAACCTCAAAATCGTTTCGGACTTTTCGAATGTTCCGCTGGGCAATCGTACACAAAGGGAGTTCACTATGGCTCCGTCTGGAATGAAACGTACTCCATCTAGGAGTTCACCTTTGGTTACACCTGACGCTGCGAAAACCAGCTCGTTGCCCTTAGCCAGCTCCTCCTCATAATAGGTTTTCTCCACGTCTACGCCTGCTGCTTTAAGCCTTTCCAGCCTCTGCGGATCATCCGTTTCGCCCTGCCAAACCTTAACCAGCATGGTTCCTCCTAAGCACTTAACTGCCGTTGCACCGATTGTAGCTTCTGGGCCTGCTCCGGCCCCAATTAACAAGTCAACACCTGAGTTTGGAATACAAGTAACCACGGAGGCAGCGATATCCCCGTCGGGAATCAGAATGATTCGCACTCCCAAATCTCTCAGCGTCTTCAAGATCTGCCTATGCCGTTCCCTTTCAAGCATGATCACCGTGAGATTGCTAAGGCGCTTACCTTTCTGTCCAGCCACTGTTTCCACAATTTCTTGGATGGACATGTTAAGCGAAAGCTTCCCTTTCGAGTGCCAGTCAGTGGCTACCTTAAAATAATATCCGTCATCCGGAAGCACTTGTAGACAGCCTTTAGGCGCACAAGCCAAAGCCGAAATCGCGTCTTTCCTTCCCTTACTGACAGCAGTTGTGCCGTCAACCGGGTCTATAACAAACTCCACTTTGGGCCCGCGGCCGGTTCCAACTTTTTCCCTGTGACTAAACGCTGGAGCATCATCCTTAGGACCTTCACAACAGATTATTTCGCCGTCCACATCCATTTGAGCAAAGATAGCTCTAGAAAACTCAACGGCCTTTCGGTCAACAATTTCCTTGTTTCCCTGCCCAATGTGGAGGGCTGCACCTACAGCTGCGGCTATGGTAATTCTCGTTAAAGAAGGCGCTAAAGCCCTTAACGAAACCAACAAATTACACCTTTCTCAAAATTCTTAAGAGTGTTCAGTGTATTTTGCTTTATCGCTTCTTTCACAGCGAATTTGCAAGCTCCTTCACCTTCTGCTTTATCTGCTGGAACACCTTTTCAGCGCCTCCTTTGGGCAGAAAATAAGGGTCTTCGATATTCCATACGACTATTTTGGCTTCGCATTCAGGGCACATTTTCAGAAGTACATGACGGTGTTGAGGTTCCATAGCCACAATAAGCTCGTATTTGCGAAGATTTTTCATGTCTAAACCTTCGGGAGTAGATTTGAGGTATTTAACCGCGTTTTCCCTGGCTAAAAACTCTTTGGCGACTTCTGAAATGGGAATTACTGGGTTGGTTCCCGCGGAATCTGCTTCGACTTCTGGCTTGAACTTTTTCATTAGGGCTTCTGCTACTGGGCTACGATAGGCGTTGCCGGAGCATACGAACAGAATTTCCAATTCTCGATTCCCTTTCCTTGTGCATACCTTTATTGCTTCTCCTATAAAGCTTACATATGCGCTGAGACAACGCTTTTAAACATCGTCAGAAACTTCTCTTCGAAGGTGAGACGTTTGCCTTATTGCTGGAAGTGTGGAGCAAAGCTGAAGGAAAACGAAAAGTTCTGTCCCTCCTGCGGGACTTCTGTTGTTAAGGTTATTCAAGAGGAGTTCTCGGTTTCCGCTGACAATCTCATCGAGAAAGTTAAAGAACTCCTTCACGAAGGAAACGTAACCAGAATAATCGTTAAAGACGAGAAAGGGAAAGCCTTGCTTGAAATTCCCGTAACTGTGGGAGTTGTCGGCGTCCTTGTTGCGCCTTGGCTCGCAGCATTGGGCGTAATAGCTGCTCTAGCCACCAACTGCACCATAGTCGTCGAAAGAAGAGAATAGCAAAATGGGATCCGTAGAATTTGCGCTTCTAGCAATCACTTCGGTCATAGCCGTAATGAATCCCACAAGCACTGTAGCGATCTACCTCGCTCTAACAAGAGAAATAAGCCCTGAAGAACGGCAAAGAATAGCAATGAAATCTATGAAAATAGCCTTTATGGTACTGGCCTTCTTCGCGTTCACAGGACAGCTTGTTTTCTTAATTTTTCACATAACCTTTGCTGCCTTCAAAATCGCCGGCGGAATCCTCTTGGTAGTATCTGCGTTCAAAATGCTTCACCCTAAACGGGAGGAGTATCCCTCAGAAGAACTTGAAGATATTGCCACGATACCCTTAGCGTTTCCGCTTACAGCGGGACCAGGAACAATAACAACAGTAATTCTTCTCGTTTCCGAAGCCAACAACCTACTAGAGGCTTCGCTCGTTTTTGTAGGGATTTCAGCGGGAATCGCAGCCTCATACATAGGAATGAAATATGCACCAAAAATATTCAGTTTCCTACACGAAGAAGGCCTCCGGGTAATAACAAAACTCATGTCAATAATTGTACTAGCTATAGCAATACAATTCATAACAAGCGGAATAGCAGAAACTATACCCCAAATCCTAAACACCCAATAACGCTTTCACAAAGAAAAAGGCGCGGGGTGCGGGATTTGAACCCGCGCGGCCCAATGGACCACAGGCTTAGCAGGCCTGCCCCCTACCAGGCTAGGGCAACCCCGCAAAGATTCCCTTAAACTTATTTTCCAAATATCCACTATAAACTATTCAATAAAATTATCTCACGCGCTATTTTTGTGTTTTTGTTATATTAATGCGTCATGCTTCTCTTCGCTGGGATAGAGCTTCGAAGGATAGCATTTATAGATGAAAGGTAAAAAGGGAAGTTCCAGCATGTTAATCCTGGGGATAGTCTCTTTTATCACAAACCTAGCGATTGGTTTCTTGTTGGTTTAATTCTCTTCTTCCTCTTAAGGAAACTAAATAGATTTAATTTAACTTTTCCAAATTTTAACTATTTAAGTTTAGGTGATTCATCTCTTATTGATGAAATTGAAGAAGGTCAAGTTAAGGATTCAGGAGTATTCCATTAATAAAGTTGTAGGTGATGAGCTTGAATTACTTGTTCATGAAGACGCGAACGTTATTGACGTCATAAATGAAGCTGATAAGATTATACGTAGCAAGGGTAAATTTCCATCTGAACAGTATAAGTCCTTGCTTCATTGGGTGTATAACCCTATAAAAGAAAGGTTCTATGAACAGATAGGCATAAATGCATACACAGAATCGCGGAAATTCCTTAATGTCAGAAACAATCCGAAAATGAAACTCCCAAACAATGTTATTATAATTCTGATACCAGAAGGCGGATGCATAACTGCAAGGGAAGAAGTTATTGATTATGAAATATTCTGTAAAGTAATCTCAAAGTACATTAGAACTGGTTAATTTGTTCTTTCTAGTGAATGCCAGTAAATGTCGTTTTAGTGGATTGGAATGAGGTAAAATTTTCTGTGGTTCTGAATTGGAATTTGAATAAATACGTAATATTTTTATGCTTCAAAGTCATATTAATATGCTTACATATGATGTCGCAATAAACAAGACGTGTGATTCGGGGGAAATGTATGAAGCATATAAGGTTCAAACGTGCCGGTCTAACCTTCGCAATGTTGATTTTGATTCTACTTTCATCAATTTTGATTAGGCTTGTTCCAGCGCAGGAACCCCCGCCAGAGGAACCTCCAGGAGGACCTGCATGGTGGAAAGAAGGAAAGTTCAACGGCACTTTTATTCGTTGGGATAAGCAACAGCAGTTTTTTGAAGAGTCTTGGAATTGGCTGAGTCAAGCCTGGGAGTTTGGACCTTATCCCACCTTTAGGATATATCTCCAAAATGGAACTGAAGTTAATGACGCCAACTATATTCCGTTAGGAGAAAATTTCACGGTTGTAATAGAAGTCAAGAAAACCATATTCACCGGGAATGTCACTCTCGGACGAGCTGGCCTCAACTGGTATACGGACATCCGTTCAGAAAATGGAACCCAAATAGGCTCTGCATACTGTAGGATGGTCTACGTCAATGAGATAAACACTCCTTATTGGAATGAGTCTAAAACCTGGCATATAGAAAGCTTTGTTTTCAACAATAGTGACACTTTTGGGATGCCCGGAGGGCCTCCTCCGCCAGAAGAAGGCAAGCAAATTAGCTTCTACCACTTTAACGAAAAGTTAAGCACAGTAACAGAAACAAATGAAATGTGGATAGTTGAAGTAGTTGGCTATTTCAACTCGACTACCACTCCTGTTGGGCCTTTCTGGGTTGATCTGGAAGTCACAGACTCCAGGGATAGTTGGATCGACTTTGGGTATGTGGCTTGGGAGGGCAAAATATCTCCTCATCGCATGGTTGCAGTAGGTAAACCCGGCCTCGCCTACGGCGCTTTTAAGGATACTTGGGTATTTGAGAAGCTTGACATGGAGAACACCCCCATCTATTCCGTATCCAGGGGAGCACCGTGGAAAATGAGAATAACCGTTACCTCCTCTGAACTGGTTAACGTGACCATTGGACTTGAACTTCCTTGGGAAGTAAAAACCTATGTGAACGTGACAGGGTGGTATGAGAAGACAGTAACAGAATACGGCGGATGGATGTACAACGAAACCTCAGGCACGTATTATTGGAATAGTACTGTTCCAGTAACTCGAGTCAAGCAGGTGTACGGTCCACACCTCGAGGAACGTTGGACATACTTTGAACATGGCCGAGAGATTAACGTTACCCGGCAGTTCTGGGATCCTGAAACAGGTGAAGAACGACTTGAAAACTTCACAGAATGGGTTACAGAGAAAATGTACCTCATCTACGATCATTCCACACACAGTTTCAGCGTTAAACAAGGATATTCCTACTGGTCTTATGATCCTAATCTCCGCAGGGATTATGAGCGTCTAGTCTTGTATCCGCTTAACACTTCTGATCCCACCACACAGTTCTACAATCTATCCATAAACAACTGCACCTGGTACCAAGTGGCACCTGACAAATATGTAATCGAGTTTGTAGGAGCCTTCTCCAACACGACCTATTTCACAAGAAACGAATACTGGATTCAGGAACCCATTGTTTATAACAGGTATGGCCGAATATGGCCTAACTGGGAAACGATAACCCCAAGCGACTTCCAGATCGCAGTTGACAGATTAGTAGCTATAACCACAGTATTCGACAAAGATGGCCGTGAAGTAAAGGGATGGATGTTCCAAACCAATCCAGGTGACTTCTTCATAAT
>DAZI01000007.1 GCA_002507245.1 Candidatus Bathyarchaeota archaeon UBA233 | reverse complement strand
TCAACTTTAAACCGACAACCAAAGTAAATTTCTAATTACATTATCGAAAACTGGTTGGAAGCGACATGAAATATGATAAACATTAGGAATACAAAGGAAGTACGAATGTTAATTGCAAAAGACGGATGTAAAATTAAAGAGATATTTCATCCCAGAAATTCCCCTCTGAACGCAATGAGTCTTGCCGAAGCGATCCTCGACCCTGGAAAATCAACTAAGTATTATTACCATAAGAAATCGGACGAAATATATTTCATCCTGCAAGGGACTGGAATCGTAGAAATCGATGGTGAAAAAAGAAAAGTAAAGAAAAATGATTGCATCCTAATTAAGGCTAAAAGTAAACATAGAATTAAAAACTTCGGTAAAGTTCAACTTAGGATATTGTGTTTTGAAAGCCCTCCATATTCAGATGAGGATACTATCCTTCTCCCAACTTAACAAATTAGAGGATGCTATTGTATCTGAAAATCCTAGTTAAGCATTAAACCTGATAGTTTCTGAGGTTTTCTCCGGTTTATATCCAGCGTTTATATCTATTCCTCCCGTTGTGGTTTTTAGATTTACGTCGAAATTATTTTGGGCTGGATAGTTTTCTGACCGTAGTATCGACGGTATTCCAGAAAATCCATATTTTCTACGGATGTTTATAGCTCCGATTGTAGTGTTAGATTCAATCTTTGCTCCCACATTCCCATAAATATTAATTATAAAATCTATTCCACCCGTTGTGGCTTCAGCTTTTAGCGTAACATTCCCAAATAGTTTATTCCTTTGCATAATATTCAGGGCTATTCCACCCGTTGTTGTTTTTACATCAACTAACCCTTTTTTCCTAACGATTAAATTCTTCCAGGATAATTCAACTTTTCCAGTTGTCGTTTTTATGGATATGTTTCCAGCTAATGATATGCTTTCAGCTAAGTCAAGCGTGATGGCGCCAGTTGTTGTTTCAAGCTTCAGAGAGTCGAAATCCACCTCAGCCTTAGCATTTACTATAATTTCACCCACGTCTGTTTTGATGTTCAGACTTGTGTTAAGCGATGGGTCAATGTAAATATCGCATTTCACGTATAACTGGTAGAACCATGGTAATCCATAATTTAAGGTGACAGCTTCAGAAGTTACCTCTAGGACATGGTTTGTAAGATTGTATTGGAATATAAGGTTAAGCGGCTTCATTGAAGCTATAATTGAAGCCTTTCCAGTCACGGAAACATTGAGAACGACTAATTTGTCTCCAAGTTCTTCAAACGATAGGTTCACATTAGCAATGTTAGCTGAGAAGTCTAGGTCTAACATGTTTACGTCGGATTGGTAGGCAACTTCCCGTGATTCCTTAAGGTTAATTGCCTGAACTGGCAAAAAAGTGATAATGCAAAGAATCCCGGTGATTAAGATAAGCGCTACTAAAATGGCAGCTATTAGGCTCATTTTTTTCCATCTTTTATCCTTAATTTTAGGAAGCTGCGCAACCGCTGCTCCACAGTTGGGGCAGAACTTCGCATCTTCTTCTAGTTTAGTTCCACACTTCCAGCAATAAGGCATTTAGTTTCACCGTAAAACACATTCTAATCTGAGATATAAAAGCGGTTTTATAATTAATCTTCAAACCTTGCTTTAACGGAGTATTCTATATATGAAAGGCTTAAACCTTTGAATATCGGTCAATTTAATGGGTGAAATTCTAAATGAGTGAAAGATGTTGGAGTCCTCCTAAGTGGATGTACCGGAATACGCGTCCTCCTAATGACGATGCATACTTCGAAAACATGGCTCGTGTTATATTCTTAGCAGGGTTAAGCTGGAAGATGATTGACAGGAAATGGGAGAACTTCAAGAAAGCTTTCAAAAATTTTTCCAT
Source organism: Candidatus Bathyarchaeota archaeon UBA233 (assembly GCA_002507245.1). Taxonomy (GTDB): domain Archaea; phylum Thermoproteota; class Bathyarchaeia; order Bathyarchaeales; family UBA233; genus UBA233. The sequence continues at coordinate 3,304 of DAZI01000007.1, read as the reverse complement.
AGACGAAGTTGCAATGTTTGATGAGGAAGATTTGAAACGGTTAATGAATAATTCCAGCATAGTGAGAAACCGGGCAAAAATTTTGGCAACGATTAACAACGCGAAGCAATTCCAAAAAATCAAGAAAGAGTTTGGTTCCTTTCAATCCTTCCTAGATAGCTTGGACAAGTCTAATAATTATGCCGTAGTCATTAAAACACTCGGCAATAGGTTCGATCGATTGGGTCCTTCCTCCGCTCGTCTCTTTCTATACAGTGTTGGAGAGGACATTACGCATTCAGAAGAATAAGCAAAACGTTTCATACTTTTCCCTACTTTTTAATTAAAGGTTTGACGAAAGCGGAAACTTTATATTTCGCTTTTGTGCGAGTGGAGAGTTTAGATGTAGAAGAGGCGGTAGAAGACGAGCGCGGACTTAGTATCTTCAGTTGCTGTTTGGCTCGACGGCTGGTGAAACCGCATGGAAAACATTTTACTTCTTGGAATTTTAATCTATGGGGTTTCGTTAAGTTTCGGTTACCTGCTTCAGAGGTATCTTCGTATGCCCTGGATGTTTTCTGCATTGCTATTAGGTTTCGTGCTTTCCATGTTCAACTTCTTTTCGGATCCAATTAAAAGCGAATCTTTCCAGCTGTTATCCACTCTAGGCATGTTTATTCTACTGTTCCTAATAGGTTTCAATTTGGATTTGGGAAAAATAAAAAGACTGGGAAAATATGTGCTCCTGGGAACAATTTGCATAATCGCATTCGAAGGATTTTTCGGAAGCCTACTTCTCTACTTTGCATTCCCCAGCCATGTGAGCCATTCTTATATAATTGCTCTGATAACCGCGCTTTCTTTCGCTACAGTCGGTGAAGCAATTCTCGTCCCCATCCTGGCAGAGTTCAGCGTAGTTACTACGACCTTTGGTCAACTTACATTAGGAATAGGCACCTTTGACGACATTATAGAAGTCTTAGTGTTGTTAGCGATGATGGCGTTTCTACCTACTCTTTTGCCACAGCCTCAAAACTATCATCTTCCAGACACAGTAGCCGCATTATCCATGTTGGCCTTTATGGTTTTGCTTGCCTCAGTAATGGTGAAAGCTGGAAGCAGACTTAGACATTTTCTAGATAAACACTTGAATAAAGCCTACAAGACTTCTACCTGTCAACTTCTGATACTATTCTTGTTTAGTTTCTTTATTGCAATGGGCGGTTTCTTCTTTGAAAGTTTAGCAACTGTTGGCGCGATTCTCAGCGGCATTGTTGCGAGACAGCTTTTACCCAAAGAGTTATTCAGTCAAAATGAAAAAGCCATAAACTTCCTAGGTTATGTTTGTCTATCTCCATTCTTCTTTTTAAGCGTTGGCTCAAACGTTTCTCTAGGTTCCCTTTTTAGTTATTGGTTAATGATCGTATCCATATGCGTAATAGCTACAGGTACAAAACTCTTCGCTTCATACATGGTTTTTCAAAAACTACTCCAAACAAAATATTCGTTGCTTCTAGGTCTAGGACTTAGTATAAGGTTCAGTACTAGCTTGATAGTTCAGTATATATTGCTAGATTCCGGAGTAATCAGCCTCGACCTTTATTCCGCCCTTGTGCTTACCGCGTTACTTCTCACACCGCTAATTTCAGGAATATACTCATGGTTCCTGTCAAGTGAAAAACCTCCGTAAATCGCTTAATACTTCGAGCTAGAAAGACGCTGAAATTCTAGCTTTCAACTCTCATTAACATTTGCTTATCTTTTAAGCTTTGAGGATGGTACAACGGGTGTGCTGTGCAAAAGTGGACGCCTTCCAACAACAGCTTTTCATCCCAGGAAGGCGGTTGAGATCCTTTCCTATTCGGAAGCCACATCAGGAATATTTTGAATATTTCTTCAGGATGCTTCGTTTTATGAATCACTTGGATAGAAGTGATAGGCTTGAAGCCCAAGTATTCCATCTGCCATTTTTTAAGCCATGGGCTTCTATGTTTTTCCAACGCTAGAGTGGCAAAGCCTCTAGCGTTTATTCTATCTTTCATCATGATATCCATCAGAAGCTTTCCAAACTTATTTCCTTTAGCTTTTCTTAAAACCCAAATGCAATGCATAACTATGACTTTATCGCCTACTATGGGGTAGCCGGACACTTCCGCTGGAGCGTATTCAATTTGCCCTACTGCTAAACCCCTGAAGAAAAGAATCTTCTTACGAAATCCTTCTGGAATTGCTCTTTCTAAGTATTCTCGTCGTTTCCGATATTTCCGAAAAGGTAAAGGCGCTAAACACTTGTAGAGATATCGCTCATACCTTTCTTTGCCGGTTACTTCAACTACCTCTACCTCAGAATCAATTCTCGTTGCTTGTTCCTCCAACATCAAACTTTGAAGCAACAAAACCTATAATTTTTTAGATAGTGAAGGACTATTTAATTCAATCCTTCGCTAAAGGTGAAATGTCCGAAAATGTTCAAAAAAGAGAAGCTTGAAGAAATTGCTGAGAACGAAAAACGATGGAGACAAACTACTTTGCCTAAATGGCTTTCCACTCGTCCAGAACGTAAACCTACATTTAAAAACACGTCAGAATTCGAAATTAAACGAGTTTATACGCCGCTAGACACAGCGGATTTAGATTACATACGGGATTTGGGGTTTCCAGGCGAATATCCCTTCACCCGTGGCGTTCACGCTACTATGTACCGGGGACGACTATGGACAATGCGTCAATTCAGCGGTTTCGGCACAGCAGAACAAACAAACCAACGTTTTAAATACCTTCTCAAGGAAGGTGAAACCGGCCTAAGCATAGCCTTCGACTACCCAACCATAATGGGGTACGACTCGGACCATCCAATGGCAAGAGGCGAAGTGGGCAAATGTGGAGTAGCCGTATCTTCGCTAAAAGACATGGAAGTGCTCTTTGACGGAATCCCCCTAGACAAGGTTACAACTTCAATGACAATAAACGGCCCAGCAGCCATGCTCTTGGCTATGTACATCGCTGTAGGCGACAAACAAGGCGTGCCAAGGGAAAAACTTGGGGGAACAACCCAGAACGACATGCTTAAAGAGTTTTTCGCCCAAAAACTCTGCATTTTCCCACCAAGGCCTTCGGTGAAGCTTGTAACCGACATAATTGAATACTGTGCACGTCATTTACCTAAATGGAACCCTATAAGCATAAGCGGTTATCACATACGCGAAGCAGGTGCAAACGCTGTCCAAGAACTGGCTTTCACCCTCTACGATGGAATAACCTACGTAGAATCCACCCTTGAAAGAGGATTGAAAGTTGATGATTTCGCTCCAAGGCTATCCTTCTT
>DAZI01000022.1 GCA_002507245.1 Candidatus Bathyarchaeota archaeon UBA233 | reverse complement strand
TTGACCTAGACGGAGATTTGACCACCACTGAGGATCAATACTTCGTGAAACGGCTACACACCGGATCTGACATGTGGAATAGAACCGAAGACAGAATGTTTGTGGAAATCGTCTGGGATCCTAACGCCTCAATGGTAGACGACGAGATTCACATAGGTGCTTGGATGGGCAAAGTTCACACGGAATGGTCCTTCAAGTGGAACGAAACATACATCTGGTATTACGCATCCAACATGAGTACTGTAAGCCCTGCGACGATGCAACAAATCAACGCCACTCTAATAAACAGTGAAACAGGATTACCTAACCCGGGCTACTGGGACATAGCTCACATGGTTAAAAACGCTACATGGGCAGACTTACTAGCTAAGGCAGAGAATGAAGGGTGGGACTGGATCAAAGACAACAAGTATGAATGGGATTGGCTTTGGTTCGGCACTCAACAAGACTATGTAACCGCTTGGACTGACGAAAATGGCACCAAGACAGCTAACGTAGGACTACGCTACGAGTTTGCTGGCCTATCTTTATTCAATGGCACTGAACTAACACACTTCTTTGTGCCAGAAAACATAAGCACCATTAGATTCGTAACACCCGGCGAAGCTTTCGGAAACATGAACGCTACAGGAGAAATAGTAGTTCCTCTAAATGAAACCATCACCTTCGGAGTTGCCTTCGAAAACATAACGGGAACCCTCTTCCCATATAAGGAAGACCGGTCCATGTGGGGATGGTGGGAAAGAGTGGTTTATGGCGCGGACTTCGAAGAACCCAACTTCATGACGAGGCCGACAAAGACTATGGTTGATGGAATGGCCTTTACAGTTCACTTTAGCGCCAACGCCACTAAAGGCTTTGAAATGAATAATGAGGCGTCCATGAAGATCGATCAGTACGTAGGAAATTGGGAGATGGATCCCTATGTAATTGATGGCAGAAAACAAAACGTAAACAATGTAAGCGTTTACCTAATGGGTAACGATGTACTTATCAATCGAAGCTTAGCTATCAACTATTACGTTACAGCATTTACTGGCATAGCTTGGGATGTCGTAGATGAAAAGGGTCAACGTTTGGACAACAACAACATTACGGAATCTTCAAGGTTCGACATTGCAGCAAGTTTAGCTAATGCAAGCTTTGCCACTGTAAATCTAGGAAGCACCTATGACTGGTACAAACCAGTAACTGTTAACGACACCATACGTACTTTCAACGTAACCAGCAAGACTACGCCAATAAGATCCTTCGAAGCCAGCTTTGAATCGGAGGCTGGAAAGTCTTCAACTAGCTTCGAAATATCAACTAGAATGTACTTCCTAACAATTGAATTTCCAAAATGGGATGGATATGCAGTATACAACGACCCTGAGTTAGTTTTCTTCACTTTCGATGGCATATCTGTAGAAAGCGACACGACACCTCCCGAAATTGGCGTTCCTTCCCAGGACCCCACGGGCGATGTTATGCCAGATCAACCAGTGAAAGTTTCAGTCAGTGTCACCGACCTAGAAAGCGGTGTGAAAAACGTAACCCTTTCCTACTCTACAAACGACGGACCTTGGACAAACATATCAATGAACTATAATGCTGCAACAGGCCTTTACGAAGCTACAATCCCTGGGCAGCCTTCAGGAACAACGGTAAAATACATGATAACAGCCTATGACAACGCAGGAAACCTAGCTGTAAACGACAATGCAGGAACATACCATGTATTCACCGTTATCCCAGAGTTCCCCTCAGCCATAGCGCTACTACTCTTCATCGTTCTCACCATACCCGTTATCATCATATCAAAAAAGAGATTTCAAAGTGCTACAATGCAAATAAGCAGAAAAACCAATCATTAAACCTGTAGAAATAACCTTTTTCTCTTTTGTGCAACGAATTAACAGCTTTAAGAATTTTCCTTCAGCTATTATGAGGATCATCTAGTGCAATAATGTTTTTTATGTGGAAACTGTAAGAGTTGTACGGTTGTGTTGGGAGTTTAGAGATGATAAAGGCTTTAATTGGATATGGTGTTTCTGCTGTTTTGTTATTTTTCGCGGTTCTTTTTGCTCTAGCCTCCGTGTATGCGCCCATGAGAATAGTAGTAAGCGTAATATTCTTTTTCGCAGGCTTTTTCCTATTATACATCGTGTGGAAAAGGCAGCCTACAAAAATAGTTCAGAAAGTTGAAGTACCGGGAAAAATCGAAGTTCATGAGATAAAGTGCCCTAACTGCTCAGCTTCGCTGGACATAAGACGGAGCCAAGTAACTAACGGTATCCCTACAATTAAATGCCCCTATTGCGGGCACATTTCCGAAATCACAGAGGAACCAAAATGGTAACTAGGAAAACCCTAGTCAAAATTTTCCTACCCTTCTTAACATTTTCAGCGCTCACCATTATCGCTACAAGTTTGACAACTGTTAATGCAGCAGAAATTGAATATTATCTGAATCACGAATGGGCAAAAATATGGATTAACAAAGATGGAACCATCGACTTGTTCTATGACATAGAGATAACTTGTACCAAAGGATTAATTCATTACGTACAAGTTGGACAACCCACAGAGGACTTTACAATTGGAGAAGCAAGAGACGAGGAAGGAAATTTTCTAAGAGTTTCGTACATAAAAAGAGAAGGATACTACGCAGTACGGGTTTACCTGTATAA
>DAZI01000072.1 GCA_002507245.1 Candidatus Bathyarchaeota archaeon UBA233 | reverse complement strand
TTGACCTAGACGGAGATTTGACTACTACCGAAGACCAATATTTCGTAAAACGACTACATGCAGGACATGATATGTGGAATAGGACAGAGGACAGAATGTTTGTGGAGCTTGTTTGGGACCCAAACGCTTCGATGGTAGATGATGAGATTCATATAGGTGCATGGATGGGCAAAGTTCACACGGAATGGACATTTACATGGAATGAGACATACATTTGGTATTACGCATCTAACATGAGCACCATCAGTTCTGCAACAATGCAACAGATCAATGCTACTTTAATAGATAGCGAAACTGGACTGCCTAATCCTGGCTACTGGGATATAGCGCATATGATTAGAAACGCCACATGGGCGGACTTATTAGATAGGGCAGAGAAAGAAGGATGGGACTGGATCAAAGACAACAAACATGAATGGGATTGGTTATGGTTTGGCACTCAACAAGACTTCGTAACCGCTTGGTCTGATGGAAATGACACTAGGATGGCGGGTATAGGACTACGCTACGAGTTTGCTGGCCTATCTTTATATAACGGCACCGAACTGACGCATTTCTTTGTGCCAGACAATGTAAGTGCCATTAGATTCGTATCGCCCGGTGAGGAATTCGGAAACATGAACGCTACAGGAGAAATGGTGGTGCCTCTAAACGAAACCATCACCTTCGGAGTCGTTTATGAAAACGTTACAGGAATGCTCTTTCCATATAAGGAAGACAGATCGATGTGGGGATGGTGGGAAAGAGTAGTTTACGGTGCGGACTTCGAAGAACCCAACTTCATGACGAGGCCGACAAACACGACGATTGATGAAATAGCCTTTACAATTCACTTCAGTGCAAACACTGCCCAAGATTCTGGAATTAATAACAATGCATCCATGAAAATCGATCAGCACATAGGAAACTGGAAGATTCCCCCATATGTGTTCGACGGCAGAAAACAAAACATAAACAATGTAAGCGTCTACTTAAGAGGCAACGACGTGCTTCTCAATCGAAGCCTAGCCATCAACTACTATGTTACAGCCTACACAGGCATTGCTTGGGAGGTCTTAGACGAAAAAGGTCAACGTTTGGACAACAAAAACGCCACGGAAGCCTCAAGAATAGACGTAGCAGCAAAACTTGCTAATGCAAGCTTCGCCACCGTTAAGTTGGGGAGCACATACGACTGGCATAAACCGGTAGCCGTAAATGATACCATACGAACTTTCAATGTAACCAGCAAAACTACGCCTATAGGATCCTTCGAAGCCAGCTTTAAATCGGAAGCTGGAAAATCTTCAACAGGCTTTGAAATATCAGCAATGATGTACTTCCTAACAGTTGAATTCGAAAGATGGGATGGATACGCGATCTATAATGACCCCGAATTAGTAATCTTTGTTTTCAGAGGTATGGCCCTTCCTCCGAGCGAGCCTACGAATGAACCAGGAGAGTTCCCAATACTCATAATCGCTATTGTGACAGCAGCTATAATCGCTACCTTAATAGTCTTCCGTAAAAAAGTCAAGAAAGCCTTTTCACGAATCAAACCAACAAAACGAACCGAACAAAAAACGCCAGCAAAAGAAAACACTAAATTAATACTCAATAATCCTTTACTTTTCTTATGTTACTGAGAAAAACATTTTATCAATAATTAATAACCATCGAATTTCGTCCCGCGGGTTATTATTGGAACTTCATCTGTTCTAAAATTTTTCGAAAACTGGAGTTATATTTGTTCTTTGATTAGCCAACGATAATTATGGCTCTTAGGGATTACTAGTTTCTATTACTTCTACTGGACAAGATTCTTTTGCGTTTTCAACGCATTGGACGTGTTCTTCTCCTACTTCGCCATGACCGAGGTGACTTTTTCTGTATTTTTCAGTTATAGCTGATTTTCCATCCTCTGCTAGTTGGAATATCTCTGGGCATATAGCTTCGCATGCTCCGCAGCCTATGCATTCTTCCCTGTTGATAGTTATTTTCATGGTTTCCACCTTCAGAGAATCTAATATGACATACGTCATATTTAAGCCTCATGGCCCGCGACATGTAGAATAAAAACATGAGAAAACATATCTTAAATCGGAAAAGTTTAATTGCCCCTCAGAAAGCATTTCTAGCGTGAAAGTAAGTTGATCAAGATAGTAATTGACTACGAAAAATGCGCTAGAGATGCAGATAAAATTTGTGTCGAAATTTGCCCGGCTGCAGTTTTTTGTGAAGACTGTTCAGAGGGTAGGCTTAAGGTTGTAAACGAGGAGCGTTGCATTTTGTGCAGGGCTTGCCAGGTTAATTGTCCGAATCAGGCAATAGAGATTTTAACGTCTTAACGTCTGTACCACTTCTCCTTCGTTGTTTCTTATTTCAACTATTAAGCCTCGGCCGATGCTTCTCGTTGCACATTTTATGCAGGGGTCATAGGCTCGAATTATCATTTCTATTCTGTTCAGAAGCCCTGGTTTAACTTCGCCGAGGTGTATGAATTCTTTCGCCGCGTCCTTAACGTTGAGGTTTATAGCTGCGTTGTTCACTTGGGTGGGAATTATAAGCTTCATATCTTGGAGCTTTCCATATTTATTTAAAGAATATTCGTGGGCAAGGGTCCCTCTCGGAGCTTCAACAATTCCTATTCCTTTACCTTCCCGTGGCCGAGTCTTAACTCTTGTATCCGTTCGTGTTAAAGTTTCATCTTCCAAAAGAATTCTCGCTCTCTCACATGCATACATGAGATCTATGAGACGCGCATAATCAAAAAGTAACGTAGCATGAGTAGGACTTCCAAATTTCCTCTTAAATTCGTCTAGTTCTTTGTCCGCAAGCGGAGTTAACACTTTCTCGCTTATGTTCATTCTTGCGGTTGGACCGACTTGAACCGTTCCCGCTGATAGCCCTAAAGCTTTTAGATAAGCGAATTTGGCGTAAGTCCACTTGTACGTTTTTTCCTCAACGTGATCCATGTATTCTTGCGCCTTAAATTCAGAGAAAACCTCACCTTTAGGGTTTATGACTCGGATTTCTCCATCGTAGAACTCCATGGCATCCTTTTTGGTTAATGCCATGTAGTAGGTTTTATAGTCTCCAGCCTTTTTGAATTCTTCCCAGTTTTTGTCGAAAAGTTCCTTCCCAAGTTCAAGAGCTTCCTCTGTTATAGCACATGCTTTTTTAGCTTCTTTTAGAAGAAGCTCTTGTTCCCTTTTTTTAAGGGGTTTTATTAGGCCGCCTGGTATTGCGGAAACTATATGAATTTCACGCTTGCCGATTGTCCTCAGAATATGAGCTCCAAAAGTTCGGAGAGCTACCGCTTTTCTGCCGACATCGGGTTTTTCCCGCATGATTTGAAATATGTTTCTTTTAGATGGATCTTCCTCAGATGTGAACCAGAAGTCTGGGAGAGTTAGGAAAAAGAACACTATAGAGTGGTTACTGATTATTTGCCCCATTAGCAGGAGTTCGCGAAGTTTCTTCGCTGTTTCAGTGATTTTCGTCTGATATATTTTTTCTATGGCTTTAACGGATGCTAAGACATGGGCAGTTGAGCATACACCGCATATTCTTGAAATTATGAAGGGAAGTCTTTCCGCTTCCATTCCTTTCAAGAAATAGTCAAAGCCTCGAATTTCCGTGGCATAAAAATATGCGTCTGAAACATTTCCAAACTCGTCAAGGACAATTGTAACTTTTCCTTGACCCTCGATCCTCGTTGTAGGCGATATCGTTATCTCCTTTTTGCCGTTCAAATTATTCTCTCCCTTGCCTTAAAACGGTCAAATCTTGAAAAAATGAAGGTGTGAAAAATGAATGGAGTCTTATATAGTTCTGCCCTGATTTTTTCTTCAGGAACCCCTGTTCTTCTCGATATCACTTTGACGAGAAAGGCGTACATATCCCTCGACCGATACATCAATGAGTCAGCTGGCCCTCGACAACCAAAGCATGTGAAGCCTACTCGCGGGCATGGTGCGCCGCATCCGTCACGTGTAAGAGAGCCCAAACAGATGAAGCCTTGGCTGACTAGGCATATTTCGGGTGTTGCCTCTTTCTCATATATGCCGTGAAGCCTATCAAGTTTTGCGGGAATAATTTTTCTGTTGCACTCTGTACATACTATGCTTTTGTGATGAAGTGGCTGTTTTTCGCTTACTATGCTTTTTAACGCGTGAATTATTAGAAAGGGCATTGGTGGACATCCAGGAATGTAATAGTCTACATCTACGAAGTTACCTATGGGATACATCAGATCCTTAAGTTCGGGAAGTTGAGTTCTCTCTGAAAGATAATACTCCTTCTCCAAGAATTTCTTAACAGAGAATATGTCGCCTAGGCTTGTTATTCCACCATGAGTTGCACATATTCCTAGAGCGACAAGAAGTCGTGATTTGGCTCTAACTTCCCTAATAAGTTTCTCGTCTTCTTCGGTTCTAACTCCGCCCTCCACTATTGCTAAGTCAACTTTTGGAATTTCCTTCAAATCGATGAATGTAGGGGAGTAGACTATTCGAAAATTCTCAGAGAGGATTTCTAGAAAGGCTTCGCCAGCATTTAGAAATGAGGAAACACAACCTGCGCAACAAGTTAGAGAAATTATGTTAACCTTCATTAGTCATTTCCCTCAAACTGGATATTTTAACAACTTATCCTCTTTTCCATAATTCCAAGTTTCCTTAAATTTTGCTCGGTGCTCTTCATCAACACCGTTTAAATTCCATTACGATGTAAGCTCATGCAAACCTTTATAAAAAGCCTCACACGTTCTAATCCAACGCAGAAGTGAGTTGTTATGGATCAAAAGGAAAATTTAATTGAGTTAATTAAAAAACATATCGAAATTGAGAGAAAGCTCATTAAACACGTAATCGAAATGGAAAACAAGATTGACAGTGCTGCTGCAAAATTGCTTTTGTTTGAAATGCGGCTTGACTCTCAAAAGCATGCTGGCATTTTGGATGAAGTTCTTAAAACGATTTCCACGGCGCCTTCTCCTCAGCCATTATGGGACTACAGAATTCATAGTTATGTTGACCATTTCGCGATTAAAAAGACGTTAGAGAACCATGTAAAGATGGAGAATGAAGTCTTAGAGTATGTTGAACAGGAAATCAACAATACGAAAGATGAAGGTTTAAAACTGCTTTTGCAGCACATAGCGGAAGATGAGAAAAAACATCATAAAATCTTGGAAATGATAATTAAACACTCACAGCAACTTAGCTTCTAAAACTAACTATTTTTCTGTGCAAATCTTGTCATTTAACGCTATCTCGGCGAGATTGTCGGTATAACGGTCAATGGTGGAGCTTCTTTCCTCTTTTTTCTACGTCTTAAACGAGAGGAGCCCGGCATTAGTGACTTGAGGATGGCTTCGTCTTTAGCTAATAGCGCTCCTGCGGTTAACGCTTCGATTACTAGTTCGCGTATGTTTTGCAATAACTTTGCTATTTGAACTCCTTTTGGCGTTAAGGTGTATAGTTTCGACTTTTTTCTTGTAAAGACAAGTTTTTTTCTTTTCAGTCTTTTTAGGTATTTGTAGGTTCTCCTCAATGAGATGTTCGCTTGTTCTGCAAGTTTACGTGCTGAAATTCCTTCAGCAGGGATGTTATGGTAGACTTTCTGTTCAGTTGGCGAGAACTTGACTTTGTTTGGATCTCTTCTAGTTCTAAAATAGAAAACATAGTCCTTTTCTTCGGCTGTTTCGATTAGACCAGCCTTTTTGAGCCGATTTAGAATTCTCGAAAGGTTTTTCACGGGGATTGCTTTTTCAAGGGTTTCATACGTATTAGGTTCATTTAGGAGTATACTTAGGGTTATTTCTTCGTAACATTCAGAGTGAGGTGGTAATATGTTTTCTAGGTTGTTGAAATCTCTTACAAGGTTATTTAGCCAGTATCCGAAAAGGGTTGTATAGAATTTGTTCCGATATTCTCGTGCTAGTCCAACTTCTATTAGAGGGGTAAGGTACTCTTCAGTTATCGTTTGTTGACTGTGCTGGTAGCCATGTTCTTTTAGTTTCTGTTGGAGCTTAATTATGGAGAGTTCTTTGTTTGAAATTGCGTTTAATATCTTGAGTCTTCGATTATTTTTGATAGTGTTTAAAAGGTCCTTCATGTGGGTTGAATGCCTCATTTTTTCGTATAGTTTTCTGAATTCGTTTTTGAGTTTCCAGACATCGCATTTTGTCATGCATATTGTCGGGGTTAGAGGTTGGCATCTCCGGCATGTTTCATCTGCTTTTTGAAGGGTTTGTGCTAGGCTTGTTGGTTTTTCTGCCCTTTTTGAAGGGACTGTGTGGAGTCTGAAATTCATATGCCGGGCTCCTTGACGTATGTCATAAAGTTTTTAGGGCCCTTTTAGCGTGGTTTTGTATGGAGAGGAGAGAGAAGGGAGAATTTCTCAGGTTAGCTTCATAGGGCCTTTCTACCTTTTATGACATACGTCATAATAATATGACATACGTCATTCTTATATACCTTTCCCTTAACATTAAGAATGGTGAAAAATCATTTGATACTCCCTTGCGAAATTGCAGTAAAATCTGTAATACCGGCAATAAAGGCAACTATAGCAAAAGAACTCCTAGAAACATATGGTTTAAAACAAAAACAAGTAGCAGAAATTTTGGGAATCTCCCAATCAGCAGTAAGCAAGTATACCCGGAAGGTCAGAGGATACGTAATAAAAATAGATAACATAGACGAAATTCAACCGCTGATAAGCGAAATGACGCATTTACTTGTAAACGGAAAGTGCCAAAGAGCAGATTTCATAGACCTGTTTTGTAAGACGTGTATCATCGTACGTTCAAAGAGCCTTATGTGTCCCTTCTGCAAAAAAGCAGATTCAAAAATCCGAACAACCGAGTGCGGCTTCTGCCTAACTCATACTACATCCACGAAACCATGAGTGGGGCATAGTTAAGTAAGAGGTGAAGATTTGTCCTCGTTCGATGAAAAAATCGTTCTTGATATCTTGGAAAAAGTAAGCAGGAGCGTTGTTAACATAAGCACTATCCGACTTGTCCATCATATATTCTACCAAGCAGTTCCGGTAAAAGGGATAGGCTCAGGAACCATAATTGACCCAAAGGGATACGTAATAACAAATAATCACGTTGTTAGGAAAGCGAGGAAGATAGATGTAACGCTGTGGAACGGTAAGGTTCTGAAGGGTACCCTAATCGGCACGTGTAGCGTCCATGACATAGCGGTTGTAAAAATTGATGAAAAAGACTTGCCAGTTGCAGAACTCGGCGATTCGGATAGGCTTAGAATTGGACAAAGGGTCTACGCCATTGGCAATCCATTTGGATTGGCAGGAGGGCCGACAATAACGTCTGGGGTGATAAGCGCGTTGAATCGAACAATTGAATCTAGAAAAGGATTATTGGAAAAACTTGTGCAAACTGATGCGCCAATAAACCCAGGAAACAGCGGCGGTCCACTGGTAGATCTCGAAGGAAAAGTCATCGCAATAAACACGGCGATAATTCCCTTCGCACATGGGATAGGATTTGCCATTCCAATTAACGCGGCTAAAAAATGTTATAATGAGATAACCATAAACGGAGTTTCAGCAAGACCCTGGCTAGGAATAATAGGTCTAAGTATCACTCCAGAAATCTCAAAACATTATGGGTTAACATTAACCCAAGGTGTTCTCGTTACAAAAACCATAGACGGAAGTCCAGCACAATATGCAGGCATAACCTCCGGTGACATAATCCTAAAGCTAGATGATACGCCTATTTATCGCATAGAAGACTTACTGAAAGAGATACATAAAAGAAAGATAGGTGAAAGAGTGAGAATACTCATTTACCGCAGGGGATTGAAGCAAACTTTCGAAACCGTATTAAGCAGAATACCCTAAAGCTATGATTAATGTAAAATGGATGGAAAGAAAATGGAGAATGTTTTAGAAATAAATGCTGACAGTTGGAAACGAGAGGTTTTAGAATCAAATGTTCTAACCCTCGTTGATTTCTGGCATAAACAATGCCAATGGTGTCTAAAATTAAATCCAATACTCGATGAAACATCTAAGGATTATAAAGGAAAAATCAAGTTTGTAAGATTAAATGTTATGGAAAAGGAAAATAGAGAAATAGCGATTCACTATGGGGTAATGAGCACACCAACACTCATATTCTTTTGTAAGGGCAAACCAGTGGAACGCATCATGGGTTACCTTTCCAAGGAGGAACTAATGAACAAACTAGATAACATGCTTGGGAAATACGGAAATTGTACTAAATGAAACTATAGCTGAAACATTTCACAATGTCCAACAAATGTTAATAAATGAAATAAATTATAGTTCCAAAAAGGTGAAGCCCTATGCCAAAAGTACTAATTATGGTTGAAAATGGAGTAGAAGACACAGAGTTCCTTTATCCATATTACCGATTACAGGAGGAGGGATATCAAGTGGACATTGTAGCACCAAAAGCCAAAGAAACTTATGTAGGAAAGCATGGTGTGCCTATAAAGGCTAACCTCTCACCAGAGGAAGTAAACATCGGGGAGTATGAGGCGTTAGTGATACCGGGTGGGATAGCTCCGGACAGAATGCGTATAAACAAAGGCTTGGTCAGAATAGTTAAGGAAGCTCATGAAAAAGGCAAAGTAATAGCAGCTATATGTCATGGGCCTCAAATGCTCATTGAGGCAGATATATTGCGAGGAAGGAAAGCAACTTGTTGGAAATCTGTTATAACGGACTTAAAAAATGCTGGAGCAATTTTTATAGATGCACCGGTTGTAGTCGATGAAAAACTTGTGACCTCTCGTTTCCCAGCAGACCTACCTAAATTCTGCAGGGAAATAATAAAGCTCTTAAAAACTTGACATGGAACAGCTAGACTTTCATATGCCTAATCTTCTTTTTTCCATGGCTTCTTTAACTCTTTTCTGCGCAATTTTCATTGCTGCTTCTCGTGGAGGGACCTTCCCTTTTTCGGATTCTTTCAATATCAGTTTAACGTTCCTAACAATTTTTTCTTCCACCATATCGAACATTTTCCTTGGGTTTTCACCTATGTATTCGGCATAGGAGGATATTACGCCTCCAGCATTTGCAACAAAGTCTGGAACAACCATTACTCCTCTCTCATGAAGCCTCTTTTCATTTTCATAAGTGATGGGGATGTTAGCTGCTTCAACAATTAGTCTTGCTTCTACCTTGTCTACATTTTTCTCGTTAATTACATCTGGAACGGAAGCTGGAACAAGTATATCCACTGGAAGCTCAAAAAGTTTTTCATGACTTAACACTTGGCCTGGCGTGTAGTTGGTCACAGACTTTGTTTCTTTCTTTACTTTCTTCAGTTTTTCATATTCTAAGCCGTCCGGATTATATACGCATCCTTTGCTGTCGCTTACAGCTACAATTTTCACTCCGAACTCGTTGAGATATTTTGTTAGGAAGGAGCCAACGTTGCCAAAGCCATCTATGGCAATTTTTGCTTGTTTAAGATTGATGTCTAGATGTTTCGCCGCTACTTTAATTGTATTAAAAACACCATATCCAGTAGACCCATACTCGTGGGGGATACCACATTCTTCGCCAGGTCGGACACACATATTTGACGGCTTTCCAGTGCAAGACGTAAGAGAACCATTTGCAAGGGCGTAAACAGCCATTTCTTCCTCACCTGTGTTAATGTCTGGAGCGGCAACGTATTGGCTTGGAGACAAGGGTCTAAGAGCCACAGCGAAAGCCCTAATCATGTTCATCTTCTCTTCTTTTGACATTTTTTTCGGATCAGCTATTATCCCTGATTTCGCTCCTCCGAAGGGAAGTTCTGCTAGGGCACATTTCCACGTCATTGTCCTTGCAAGCCTAAAAACTTCTTCAACGTTTACTGTAGGTGTCATTCTTATTCCGCCTTTGCCTGGTCCTAACGCAGTGTTGTCAATGACCAGTATGCCCCTCATTCCAGTTAGAGAATCGTAGACCTGCACGATTTTTTCTGGACCCCATTTGTCGGCAAGTTTTTCTATGTCGACCATTTATAATGTTCACCTTAAGTGAAGAATAATAGAATCCTCTTAAAGTTTAATGTAGAGGTTCAGTTTGTTTTAAGGCTTTCTCAATTTCTTCTCGGATTATGAAGCCCGCGATGTGGAGTATTGGCTCTTTTGTTTCTGGGTCGACACCCATGGTTGCAGTGCATGGGTAGCTATGATGGGCTTTAGCTACCATGTCATAAAGGATTTCCCTCTTTGTTTTCACTCCTACGATTTTCCTTGCCACATACCAAGTGGATCCGCATGGGGCGCTTCGTTTAACAACAGTTGATTCTATAACTTCGTAACTGCCTCGATTCACTGTCGAAATTTCGAGCTGAGGCCTTCCAATGTTTAATTCGGTAACAAACCTTGAGATTGTCGGCTTATCTCTTGATGTCTTTAACGAACAGAAGGGTTTAGGAAAAGCGCTTTCTAAGCCTATGTCTTCGCATTTTTCTTCCAATTGTTTCCTTAGACCAGATGGAACTTCAACAAAGTCTTCGATAGGGACGATTAAACCCTTTATCCCAACTTTTTCTAAGTGACTAGGAAGTTCTAAGAGCAGATCTTTATGCAACCCTGAAGAAATACAAAGGTCAGCTTTCGGGATTTTCTTCGGCATATAGTTTTCGGGATTGTCAATGAAAGCTGGAAGTTCAGACGGATTTGGCAGCTGGACTGCAGCCAGAATATTCTGAACATGACTATATACGTTATATTTACAAGAGTCACAATAAAGTCCGCAAGATTTACAGAAACTTGGATCATTTATCAAGTTTCTTATTACTCGTTCGGCAAATTCTCCGCTATAGATAAAAACTGAGGTTAGAATCTGGCTATTGTCTTTTAGAGCCAGTTAAACCACCATAATTGGAAGAGTTAACGTAATCACTTGGTTATTTCGTAGTGGAAATTCGTGAGTTTCTCAGGCCTTGTGGTTCGCACTACATACGTGTCTTCAAATTTGATCGTTCCAATGCCGGGAACAGTTAAAGGTGAATGAATAGAGGCTAAAACCATGTTCTCCATAGTTTCGTATCGGCGATGTGGAATTACTATAGTTGTTATAGGGTCTTCTTCAGTTAAGAGGCCAACTCCATGTGCAAAACCAGTTACATAATTGTTGCTGTAGCCGCGGTCCGCAGCATGTTTCCTTAAAAGTGTTTCAATTTCAATCAGTTTAGTTCCGGGTTTTAGGTTTTCTTCCGCGATGCGATGCATCTCCATGAAAACTTCGTAGACTTTTCGTTTTTCATCAGATAAACCTCCCAAGAAGACCGTTCGGGTGAGGTTACTATAGTACCCTCTGAAATCAGCGGATATCACTATTTCAACGGTATCGTTGGGCTGTATTTTAACCCAGCTTCGTGGTTCGGCGTGAATTCTCGGTTTTGGACCTGTTGTGACATAAATGTGGGGATTTTCAGCTCCTTCCTTCATCATTTCGCTTAGGGCTTCAGCGGCAACCTCAAGCTCAGTTTTTCCAGTGTCAACGGTTTCTATGGCTTTTTGCATTCCATGTTCAGCTATTCGGGAAGCTTGCTTTATGGCTTCCAGTTCGTCCGGAGCTTTTATCATCCGTAATTGCATGATCAGAGCGTGAACATCCACAACATTAACTTGAGAATTTAACCTTTTAAAAAGTTCGAAGAAAAGAACATAAGAGTCTCTCTCGACGCTGTAGTCGAATCCTACGGTCTTATATCCGGATTCTCGTATTGTTCCGCTGATTTCCTTCATGAGCACTTCTGCTTTCATGTATGTTTTTACGTTTTGTATCCAAGTTTTATCCATGAATTCCTCGGCTTCATACTTGAAAACGAAGGCTATAGGGTCATTTTCAGCAGGTATCAACAGAGCGGGTCGAAGCCATTTTATTCCTGTGAAATAGGTGAAGGAAGATAAAGTTCTGATGATTGAAGCATCAATATTGTTTTGTTTCATTAACTCTTGAAAACGTTTGAATCTTTTCTTTAAGTTTTCATTGCTAATCATAATTTCACATCTTTCCATAATTTATTTCTCAGGAATGGTTGAGTGAACAGCAAGAAGCATATTTTCTAGGAAGATATCTTCAGGAATTGCCCCTACAACTTCTATTTTTTCATTTATGACTGTTTTAGGTACACCCATAACCCCGTATTTATGTCCTATATGAGGAAATTCGTTGATGTCGATAACTTCGGCTTTTATCATGTCACTTTCTAAGGCAAATTTGTATGCCATTTCAGCGACTAATGGACAATATGGACAAGTGAGGGTCACGAAAACTTGAATGTGAACGGGGATGTTTATTTCTTTAAGCTTATTTTTAGTGTCCTGTGGAAGATTTGTTTTCCCTCTGGAAACGTTAAGTATAGTTTCCAAGAATGTTTGAAATTCATATCCGTGAGGCACCCCGTAAAATCGGATGCCATAATCTTTTTCGCCGCTAATAATAACTGCGGGAACCTTATCTACATCATATTTCTTTGCTTTTTCAGAATTCACTAGAAAGTCGTAAATTTCAACTTCAATCTTCTCATTTAAGGAAGCTAATTCTTCAACTAATTGTCTTGTTTGAGCGCAGAACGGACATTCAATCTGTTGAGTGAACAGGATAAGTTTTACAGGGTTTTCCATCTTTTCTGCAAGTTCATTTTTTATATGTTCCTTATGCTGTTCAGGTATCAAGCTCATCTCTGATGAAACCTCCACACTTCAATCAACCTTTCATTTTTTCTAGGATTATCGCCGGACAAATTCTCTTTACCCCTTCTATTGTTCCTATTTTTTCGGATATTAATCTTGTTAGTTCCCTTCCATCTTTTGTCCATATTTCAGTCATTAACATGTGATCCCCGGTTGATGTTGCAACCCATTTTATTTCTTTTAAATCGCAAAGCTCTTGAGCTATCTCAAGCAGTCGAGTTGGATCTACATCTATTCCAACAAACGCTATGGTCTTTATGCCTATCTTCCACGGATCCACTTTTATTGTGAATTTTTTTATTACACCCTTTCTTTGAAGACTTAGGACTCTTTTTCGAATGGTGGATTCGCTTACTTTGAGTTTTTCAGCTATTTCTGTAAACGACATTCGTCCATCTTCTTCTAGCATTTTTATTATCGCTAGGTCCATTTTATCAAGAGTTGACATGCGACATTGCTCCGATTTTCATACTTATATACATGATTTTCGTCTTTTTTAATACGAAAAATATATAAAATACCGCGAAATAAAAATCTTTTGCTCTAAAAATAAGACCAAAAGGTGTGAAAAATGGAAGTTGAAAAGAAAAATGATGGAAAAGAAAGCCCGATAAGACTGGGCGAAATTGTCCCAGATTTCGAAGCATCAACTACGCATGGAAAGATAAAGCTTTCAGACTTCAAAGGTAAATGGGTGATTTTGTTCTCGCATCCAGCAGATTTTACACCGGTGTGCACTACAGAATTCGTTGCCTTCGCAAAGATTCATGAAGAATTGGCAAAGAGAAACGTACAGTTAATCGGCTTAAGCATTGACAGCGTTTACTCCCACATAGCGTGGGTTAGAAGAATAAAAGAAAAGCTGGCCGTAGAGATACCGTTTCCGGTGATAGCTGATATAGATATGAAAGTTGCAAACCTTTTTGGGATGATTCATCCGGGCGAGAGCAGTACTCATACCGTGCGATGTGTGTTCGTAATTGACCCTGAAATGAAACTAAGGGCGATGATTTACTACCCCTTAAATGTTGGCAGAAACATGAACGAAATACTTCGGCTCATAGATGCTTTGCAAACGGCGGACAAGCATAAAGTTGCCTTGCCAGCCAATTGGCGCCCCGGAGACGAAGTTATAATTCCACCACCAAATACGCAGGAAATTGCGGAAAAACGGTTACAAGAGGGCTATGAATGCGTAGATTGGTTCCTATGTAAAAAGAAGATTATGGAAGCTTCCTTATCTCTTAATAAAGGGTGAGAAAAGTGGCGCGAAAAATTCGTGCGACAGCAAAATTAATTGAAAATCTCAGGATAGTCGTTGATAACAGAAGAGCTCATAGCGTATGTATTGATCTACCTCCGAAAAATGGAACGAATATGGGTCCAACAGCTCTTGAGTTGGCGGTGATGAGTTATGCTGGTTGTTTTGCAACCATATTCGCTCTAACAGCTCAAAAAATGAGAATTCCAATAGAAGCCCTAGAAGTTAAGTTAGATGCGTTGAAATCTGAAGAAGCTAGAACCATAACGGAAGCCACCTTTGACATTTTGGTAAGTGCTGATGCTCCAAAGGACAGGATTCATAGAATATTCAAGTTAACAGTGAAAAATTGTCCTGTTGGAAAAATTTTCGAAAAAGCTGGAGTGAAGATAAGTTACAACTTGGATATTGAAAAGAAGTAACACCGCTGGTAAAGACTATGGTTAAAGTTAAGGTTGCAAAAGGCATATACTGGGTTGGTACAATAGACTGGAATGTAAGGGACTTCCATGGTTACCTCACCAAAAGGGGAACAACTTATAACGCTTACCTCATTATAGATGAAAAAACAGCATTAATTGATACTGTAAAGAACTCTTTCTCAAAAGAGTTTGTCGAGAAAATAAGTGAGATAATACCGCTAGAAGAAATAGATTACATTGTGATCAATCATGTTGAAATGGACCATTCAGGGTCTCTACCTGAGATAGTTGAAAAAGCGAAGAACGCAACTATTATTGCCACTCAACGTGGAAGAGATGGGTTAATTAAACATTATGGCGAAACTCTGACAACTAAGACAGTTGAAACCGGGGATGAATTGAAACTTGGAGAAAGAACTTTACGATTTATTGAAGCTCCTATGCTGCATTGGCCGGATAGTATGTTCACTTACATAGTCGAGGATGGAATTCTAATGCCCAATGACGCTTTTGGTCAGCATCTAGCATCTTCTCAACGATTTGACGATGAAGTAGACGAGAATGTCTTGATGGAAGAAGCTGCAAAATACTATGCCAATATATTGATGCCTCTCGCACCCTTAATAACTCGAAAAATTCAAGAATTAAACCAAATGAAACTAACGATAAACATGATTGCCCCAAGTCACGGAATTATTTGGCGGTCAAATCCCTCTAAAATAGTTAACGCATACATTGAATGGAGCAAGGGCATACATAAAGATAAGGTAGTTATCGTCTATGACACCATGTGGGAAAGCACTTACAGAATGGCTAGGGCAATAGCTGAAGGAATAGCGGAACATGGAGTCCTTGTCAAATTCTACAAACTAAGAGTTTCCGACATGACCGAGATTGCAGCTGAGATTCTAGATGCTAAGGCGGTCGTTGTAGGTTCTCCAACACTTAACAATACGATATTTCCCTCGGTAAGTGCATTTTTGACCTACATGACAGGGTTGAGGCCAAAGGGAAAGCTTTGGGCATTCTTCGGCTCTTATGGCTGGGCTGGGGGAGCAGTGAAGAAAATGGTTAAAATCGCGAGTGAGGCTGGCTTCAAAGTTTACAAGGACATCTTGGAAGCCAAATATGTACCAACAAGAGAAGAACTTGAGAAAGGTTTCAGATTTGGGAAAGAAATAGGTGAAAAAGTGAAAACAATAGGTTAAAGCCCTAACCTTTTCGTTTCCTCTTTTTTATATACATGGAAGCTTTTATGGCTGCCATCGCGCCTTCTCCAGCTGAAGTTACAATTTGCATGCCACCACAGGTGCAGTCTCCAGCCGCGAAGACTCCGTTGACATTTGTTTTTTGCCAACGGTTGACTTTTATGCATCCCCTTTCATCAACCTCTATGCCTGCCTTCCTAACTATCTCAGTCATTGGAACACCGCCTAAAGAAATGAAGACTCCGTCAACTTTCTCTTGTCTTTCACGCATAGTCTTAAACTCTGCTATTTTTACTGCTTTCACAACGTTTTCTCCCAAAATAGCAGTAACTTTTCCATTAACTATGTTTACGTTGTCCTTATCTAAGAGTTTTCTCTTTAAAAGATCTGCAATTTCAAGTTCACCCTCATGGGTTATTAGCAAGACCTCTTTTGCGAGGTCTGCTAGAAATAGAGCGTCTGTAACCGCTTCTTCGGCATTACCTACAATAGCTACTCTTAGTCCCTTGAAAAAGGGCGCGTCGCAAAGGGGACAGTAGCTTACACCTCTCCCGAGAAATTTTGTTTCCCCCGGAACTCTCAGCTTTTTTCTCTGGGTACCGGTTGCAATTATCAAAGCTAAAGAAGAGTATTTCGCCTTTCTAGTTGTAACCGTTTTGAATTCTCTGCCAAAATCGAGGTTAACCACTTCTTCGAAGGATTTAGTCTTTGCCCCGAATTTAGAAACTTGTTCTTTCATTCTACTTATGAGTTCATTTCCAGTAATTCCTTTTGGGAATCCTGGAAAATTTTCGATTATTGGCGCTTCAACCGCTCTTCCACCCGGTGCCTTGGCATCTAAAATGAGAGTTCTTAATCCTAACCTAGATGCGTATGTGCCTGCTGTTAATCCAGCCGGGCCTGCGCCAATAATTATTAGGTCGTAAATTTCGTTTTTGTTAGTCAAGTGTTCATCTCCTTTTTATGGTTATCCATTCTTTTTAATGAATTGATCTTTTGGCGCTCCACAGATAGGGCAAACCCAGTCTTCTGGTAGTTTTTCGAAGGGCGTCCCTGGAGGTACATCATGTTCTAAGTCGCCAACTTCAGGATCATAGATATAGCCACAAATGGTACATTCCCATTTATCCAATTTCTTCACCTTAAAACGTAACTTTGCTGGTTTAGGTATATTTAAAACATGTTTTTCCATCGAAATTAGGGCGTTATACTGTTGGGTTTTCTTGAAAATTTGAGAATAGGAAAAGCTTATGCATTGATACAACGTAATTAATACTTTAACTCAGAATAAAGAGTAGGAAGGTGAGAAAAATCGTATCGCATGAACTCTTAGAAATGTTAAATAACGCGATAGCTAGAGAATTACAGGTTTCAATTCAGTATATGTGGCAACATGTTCTCTGGAAAGGAGTTAAAGCGTTTGCTGTCCAAGATGAACTGAAAAAAATAGCAATAGCTGAGATGAAGCATGCTGAAGCTATTGCTGAAAGGTTAGCCTATTTGGGAGGAACTCCAACAACGAAACCAGCTCCAATTTTTGTAGGACAGAATTTGAAGGAAATGATTGAACAGGACAGAAAGGATGAGGAAAACGCCATAAGCTTATACAAGCAAATAATTGAAACAGCTCAAAGAGAAAGGGATATAACAACAGCGGAGCTTTTCAGGCGAATTCTGGAAGAAGAAGAGAGTCACCATGATTTCTTTACGAGCTTACTTGAAGAGATATAGGTGAAAAGTGTGACGGAGTTAAAACAGGTTTACAGATGTAACATCTGTGGAAACATAGTTGAGGTTTTACATAATGGGGCTGGACAGCTTGTGTGTTGTGGACAGCCAATGGAACTATTATCTGAAAAAACTGAAGACGTTGGAATGGAAAAACATGTTCCCGTGATTGAAAGAACGGAAAAGGGGATAAAAGTTAAAGTTGGCAGCATTCCCCACCCAATGGAAGAAAACCACTTTATTGAGTGGATAGAACTGGTCACGGATACGAAGATATGCAGAAAATTTTTAAAACCTGGGGAACAACCAGAGGCAGAATTCGAAATAAAGACGGAAAACGTTTGGGCAAGAGAATACTGCAACATTCATGGCCTTTGGAAAAAAGTTTGAAACATTATTCAATTCTCCTTCTTTTTTACTTTTTGAATTGTCAGACAAAATTGAAGAGGAAAAGTTATGGTGAAAACTATCAGAAAGGGAGAAAAAATTCTCTATGTTTGTGAGGAGTGCAAGCTCAAATATGAGGAAAGAGAAATCGCAGAGAAATGCGAAGCATGGTGTAGTAAATATAAGACATGTAATTTGGAAATTATAGAACACGCGGTAGAGTAATCCGAGCTGAAAAACATTCTCATTTGCCCCGCGCAATTCTAGCTGTTTTTGGATGAGAAAATCTGAGTATAAACAAGAATAAAAGCCAAATAGGGCCTGATCAGAATCAATCATTAAGAAATGAATGACAGAATAAAGGATAAATACTCATTTAATGAAGCTAAGTTTAAAGACTTTGCGTTACATATTTATTGCTTCACACTAATGATATGTTAATAATCGAATTAGGTGTTCTCTAATGTATAGAATCCTTGTTCTATATTATAGTCGAACTGGAAACACAGAAAAAATGGCTAATGCTATTGCAGAAGAAATTAGGGCTGTATCCGAAATGCAGGTTGATTTGAAATATCATATAAAACCAGAGGAGTTGGAAAATTATGATGCTATAATAATAGGAGTGCCGACCTATCACCATGATATGACCAGCGACATGAAAACGCTTTTTGAAGAAACCGCGATGAAAAATATTAAGCTTAAAGGTAAGGTTGGAGCCGCTTTCGGGTCTTATGGATGGAGTGGAGAAGCCCCGCGATTAGTGCTTGAAATAATGGAAAACAAATTCGAAATGGATGTCCTAAATCCACCTTTATTGATTAAGTATACACCAGACCAAGCTGGACTAGAGAAATGCAAAGAATTTGGAAAGAAAATTGTCGAAAGACTTGTGCAAAAACTTGGGGCCTAAAATAGGAGGGAACAATTTGAGTTCCGAAAAAGAGCTGATCAACTTTATGAAAACTCAGATTAGTCTTGAGAAACAAATTGTAGAGTCGTTAAACAATTCTTTAAGTAATATAGAGAATCCAGCTGTCAAAGGAGTCTTAAAGGGAATATCCTTAGATTCTATCAAACACTCGGAGATATACGCCTCGGCAGTTAAACTACTTACAGGGATCTCCCCCGCCCTCACACAGGAACAACTGGATAAGCAGAAAGAACTCGTAGAAAGACACATACGAATGGAGGAGAATTTAATCAAGAGAATGGAAGAGGTCATACCTACCATACAAAACGAAAAAATTAGACTCCTCCTGAACGCCATATTAACGGATGAGAGAAGACATCATAAACTTCTAAGAGAAGTGCTGAAAACCCTTGTTCGAGGAGAAACCATAACTGAAGATGAATGGTGGGATGTAATTTGGAAAAATGCGCCCTTCCACGGTGCTCCAGGAGGATAAAAAAGTAAAAGTTACCAATGTTTTGCAGAATCTTCTTCTTAAAAGATTCTTCATTATAGTCAGTGGGATTTACATTTGTTTAAACCAACCTGATTCTTTTCACAAATTCTTGTTAGCTTCTATAAACGGAATGGGATTATGCAGAAATGCATGTGTGACGCAGGTACCTACAGGAATTAATGTGGTAGGATTGAATCATTATGGAGCAGGATTTCGGTCGGATGATTGACAAAGCCCACAAGCCAACTGAAAAGGAGATATTGAGTTTTATTGGAGAGAAGGCGAAAGAAGCTTGGCTGGAGATAAAACAGTTCATCGAAAAACACTACGGCATTGAACCTGAAACCCTCTTTTATGGAGCCAAGTATGGATGGACAATCCGCTATCGCAAAGGTGGCAAAACATTATGTTCTCTCTTCCCTGAAAAAGATGGATTTACAATTCTGATAACTCTTGGCAAGAAAGAATTCGAAAAGGCTCTTTCACTATGTGATGAATTAGGTTCCAAGATCCAAAAACTTCTAAGGAACACAAAACAACTGCATGATGGACGCTGGCTATGGATTCAATTATTAACGAAAGACGATATTGATGACGTAAAGAAGCTTCTGCAAATAAAAAGGAAACCAAAGAAAAATAAATCCTGAAGCAGTAGGTTATCTATGATGCAATGGAAGATAAAACGTATTTTTAACTTTACCAGTGAAAAGGCATGGGGAGATGGCTATTGTCATGGAGGCTTCCACGATAAGTTACCCTTAGGCAGAGTATATTTTCAAGAATACTTTAAGCATTGGATAGGTGTTTTTGGTCCAGATGATAAATTTTTGTGGACAGCCGGCTTGATTAACCCAAATGTGAGTAAAACGCATATCCCTGTTAATCTAAAGAATCCTCATTACATAACAACCTCACCCGATGATGGCGCAACTCTCGTTTCAAGTGGCGGCACCAATAAAATCTACAAGGTCTTCCCAGAGAAAAGATCTGCAATACTTTTTATAGACACTGAAAAAATGGGATTAAAAAACATTGGAAACTGTGAGTACGATTTGGATGGAAACATTTGGGTCAATGAGATTACAGGTTGTAGGGTCTGGCAGTTTGATTCAAAAGGTAACAAAAAACTGGTTTTAGGCGATGGGAAGCCAGGATTTCAAAAGCAAGCAACCCCGTTCGATAAGGTTCGCTTCAACTGGGTTTATGATTTGAGGTTAGGTCCAGATGGCAATATCTATGTACTTGACAGCAAGAACTTCGCGGTGAGAATGATTGATCTGCAAGATGAGATGGTTACCTTGCGTGTGGGAACCGGAAGGCCGGGATATTCAGGGGACGGTGGCGATGCGCTCAAAGCTACACTGGGCTCGAACCCAAGGGAACATTTTGATGGCCCCTATGCTCTGTCCTTGGATGAAGATGGAAATGTTTACATAGGCGACACTCAAAATCATGTTCTCCGCATGGTTCAAAAAAGGACTAATATTATATCAACGATCGCGGGGAAACATCAGATTAAGCTGCATGAAAGAAATGATCCTCGAGAGACAGATCCATTAAAGCTCAATTTGCCGAAGATAAGTAGTCTAGATTACTTTAGCAACTGCCTTTACATACCTGAGATGGATGGAGACATGATTATATTAGAAAAACAAAATGAGACGAGAAGGATTAGTGAAATAGCCTGTGTAAATCATTAGTCATGCTTTTTAGAGAAAAATTTGGGAGATTTTGTTTTTCTCTTTTTCTTTCGGATTTTAACTGATGCTAAATGAGCGTATAGCAGAGATGAAAACACTATTGGTAGGTAGGCTAGCAACGGGGACGGTTCGTTTGAATTGTTAAATACTTCGAGTTTTCTGGTAGCTCCTAATGTGTTAAAGGGTTCCCAGCTGTTTGGGTTTATTATTGGGTAGTTGTCTTGGCTGTCTGCGTCAATTATGTAGGGGGTATCTCCTATTCCATCGCCGTTTAAGTCACTACCTGTGTAGTTGCTCCAGTAATTTCCGCCGCTTGGGTAGCCGTTGTCAAATATGTTTGCGCCTTCGTCGTAGGCTTGTAGGATTGTGTTGTTGATGAAGTTGTTGTGATAGATTCTGTTGCCTATGGGAGTGTAGACATATCCGGAATACCGGTCTTTGCTGAGGAATATGCCGTAGCTGTTTTTAGTTATGGTGTTGTTTACTACAATGTTGTAGTTTGCCCCGCCTTTTACGGCAACGCCGTAGACGTTATAGCTGATGGTGTTATGGGCTATTGTGTTATTTAGCGAAGGATAAAGGGTGCCCGTTATTGTTCCTATTATGTCTGACATGTTGATTCCGCATTGGCCGTTACGAAGGATGACATTGTTAACTATTCTGTTAAAGCTTCCGTAGCGGATGTGGATGCCGGTTTCCCCGTTGTCAACCACCGTGTTATCGGCAATTTTATTGTAAGAAACGTTCCAAGACAAGTATATACCAGTTAAAGTGTTGTTTTCAACCACGTTTTTAGCTATGGTGTTATTGATTGCATAGGGTAAGTAAAGGCCTCTCCAACTGTTAGAGTGGATAAAATTATACATTATAGTAGAGTTGGATACCACCGAGGTTATCCCGGTTCCTAATTGCAACCCATATTCATTGTAGGCAAAAGCGTTATTAGCTATAACAAGGGAGTAAGAGTCAGCAGCAACTACTCCCAGGCGACAGGAAGTCACATTGTTAAGTGTTATTGTTATGTCGCTTGCCGTTGATATTTTGATTCCAACATCACATAAACTAATTTCATTTTGGGCTAAAGTGATGTTACTACTTGTTGGCGCCCCGTAATAATCGCTGAACCATATACCCTCATGATTGCATTGAGTTATCTTGTTGTTTATTATCGTATTGTTCTCTGTGAAGTTATAGAAGAGGATGCCGTAATCAAAGTTTTGTATCACAGCGTTTTTTATAGTAACGTTGTCGAAGCCGTGGTTTACTATGGCGATTCCCCAGCCACTACCGTTTAACACGGCATAGTTGCAGTCTAAAACGATGTTGCTGGCGTTTATGATTATTATACCCTCAGGGGCATAGTTGTCATTTAAGTTGTAGAAGCCTGGAGCAAGGACTGTGTCCTCGTTGATGTATAGGTCGTCGTGAGGTATTACACCAGTGGCGGTTGTGAAATAGGCAGTTATTGTGTAGTCTGCATTGATTACAAAAGTTATCGGGTTGGCGGTGCTGTTTGTGCCATTGCTTAAAGTCCAATGGTCGAATATGTAGCCTGTGTCTGGGATAGCTTGTATGGACACTTCTGTACCTTCAGGATAGGTGTAGATGCCTGGGGGAGGCGATGTTGTTCCTCCACTTGTTGTTTCAATGGTTAGGCTGTATGTTTGTATTGTTCTAAAGTAGGCTGTTAGATGATAGTTAGCTTCCATCGTTATTGTTATGGGGTTATCTGTGTTTGTCAGGGTGCCGTTTATGAGCCAGTAGTCAAACTGGTAGCCAGTTTCTGGAATCGCTGTAACTGTTATTTGGGTGTTCTCAGGGTAAGTGTAGGTTCCGGGTGCTGGTGAGGTTGTTCCTCCGGTCGTAGTTGATATTTGAAGTTGGTAGTTTACCGCTTCTACGAAGTCAAACATGGTGTAAATGTGTCCGTCTAGGGTGCCTACTGCGATGTCAGGCGATGTGTCGCCGTCAAAGTTTCCTGTGGTGTAGGCTGTAATTCCCTCGGACAAGTCGTGAGTAGACCACGCTATTGTGGACTTGTATATAAAGTAGGATAGTCGATTCTGCGAAATTGCGTAGATTTTGGCCCAGTTCAAAACTATTATTTCATCTATTCCATCGCCGTTAATGTCTCCAGCTAGGAACGGCGCGTACATTTTAGATTGGAAAATTTCTGGGTGAGGAGAAAATGGGATTGGATAGATTGTTGGATTATTGAACCTCCATGATATTTCTCCATCGGCTCCATTAAGCACGATGATTTCCGACATCCACGCAAGAACAGCAACGTCATTTCCCGGATAGAAGTCAAAATTGGATATTACGATGGACTTTATGTGTGGCACCCATCTCGACCAGAGGAGTTTAGCGTATGTGCCGTTCATTATGCTGCCGGGCAGATCAATAGCGAAACAGTAGGAGTATTCGCCTGAAGTTGAAGCCACGATCTCTGGATACTCATCATTGTTCAAGAAGCCTAGTTCTGAAGTGACTATTGGATTGAAGAAAGATGTTATTTGAACATGTGTTGTTACTGTTCCATCTGCCCCATTCACGATGTCCACATAGTTTTTGTTTGTAAAGAGGTCAAAAGTAATGGCGATAATATCCTCTATACCATCGAAGCCTAGTCCTGCTATGCCGATTATATCAGTAATCTCGATATTGGAAACCGGGAAGGAAGGATATTGTTGCCACAGTAGGCTTCCATTGTCATCTACTGCAAAAATAAATCCTTCTACCGATGTTAGGACACTTGATCCAGCTATAACGAGTTCATCTTCTGCATCACCATCTAGTTCTGCAACTTCTAAACTTACTACATTAAGTCTTTCCCACAGGTAATATCCGGGTTGAGGGACGTAAATGTATCTGCGCGGTAAGGCGGTTTTCCATAACTGGTTTCCATTGTCTCCGTTCAATGCAAATAAATTGTATCCAAGTTCGTCTATTCCATATATAAAAACATCAAATGGTCCGGATGGTTCAATGTGTCCAGTAGTGAGCAGTATTGGAGTTGATGGGAGACTGGTATTCCATAGTTTTTCACCGTCTATTCCTGAAAAGGCGCTAATTTTTCCTTCATAATCAGCTGATATTATATCGTCTATTCCATCGCCGTTAATGTCTCCAGAAGCCATCAATGTTATGTCTGACTCATATGCAATGCTGCTCCAAGAGGGCTCTAGTATACGTACTGGTGAAGAGGGGGGATTCCAGCCGAGTGGGGCTTCTTGAACTATGTAGACTTGACCGTTTG
Source organism: Candidatus Bathyarchaeota archaeon UBA233 (assembly GCA_002507245.1). Taxonomy (GTDB): domain Archaea; phylum Thermoproteota; class Bathyarchaeia; order Bathyarchaeales; family UBA233; genus UBA233. Next base: position 12,404 of record DAZI01000072.1, on the reverse strand, counting down.
ATGTGGCTAGTGCAACTTCAAAGGCTCCGTCCTGATCGAAATCTTCAGCGGCTATTCCTGAGAAGCTTGTTATCCACTCGCTATAGAAGCCTGAATAGGTCATGCCTTTGGAATTAAGTACAACCATTGTTTCGTTATTGGAAGTTAAATCATGGTGAATGGATGCCACTTCAAATGTGCCATCATTGTTGAAGTCTCCAACAGTTAAATATGAGGCCATGTCGTTATTTACGCGGTATATCCATAGAGTTTCTCCATTAGAACCGTCCACGCCAAGAATGTGGGAATTTTGCATGTAAAAGTCATTGAAGGATAATATTATGTCAGCTGTACTGTCGTTATTTAAGTCAGTGACCATGGCATTTTCAGCATACAACTTGTAGCTGCCTTCAAGTTGGGTGCTGTTCCAAATCTGGATCCCGTTTAGACCGTTTAAGGCGAATATAACTCCTTTATGTGAGGGCCAAACGTAGATTGTTCCGGATACGATAACATCATCCAATCCATCTTGATCCAAGTCGCATAGAGCTGTTTTTGATAGTGGTGTGTCGTAGGCTTTATTGGAGGGCGAAAACATCCAAAGTTGATTTCCATCTGTCCCATTAAATGCTTGAACATTATCAACTGTTGATATGACAACATCCATATGGTCTCCTACATGTAGGTTGCCGACAGTTAGTCCTACTATTGATTCAGAAAGAGTTTTCGACCAAAGTAAACCTGCGCCTGAGCCGTTAATGGCGCAGATGCCAGGGATCTCCACGAGGCTAGGTGGGAATCCCATATAATAGAAAACACTTGTTTCAATGACTATATCTTTCACTCCATCACCGTCAAGATCGCCTAGTGCGATATCTCCAAAGGTTACACTTCTGGGCGGTATTGCAATAATGCATGTCAAGTTCCATAGTTGAGTGCCATCAATGCCGTTGATAGCAAAAACTGTTCCGTTGATAAGAATTCCGAAGGTGCTAATTGCACCGAAAATTACATCATCAACCCCATCACCGTTTATGTCTCCTATTGCCAAGTTTTTAATTGACTGATTGACAACGGAATATTCCCACAATATTGAACCGTTGGCTTCAAAAACGGTTACATTTTCGTGTCTTGCTGCAACAAGTTCAGGTTCTAAATCGTAATCAAAATTTCCAGTTTTGAGCCCTTCGGAAACTATTGGAGATTCGGAATAGGGGAAAATCCAACCAGTTATTTCTGAGATTAGCATATTGACGTTTGGCAGGCTGGTCTGGGTAATCTCGTAGGAATAGACATTTCCCTTTTTGGCTGATATAATAACCTCTTCCCAGCCGTTTCCATTGGCGTCTCCTATACAAATATCTGTCACGGTTTCGGGAAGTTCTGGGCTGGTCCAAACTTGAACATGTTGCTGATATGAGCTGTTAGAATGAGCTAATTCGAAGAGGATCACCTTATTCTTGTAGTCTGCTGCTATTTCACGGCGACCATCACTGTCAGTATCGCCTACCCCAATTATGTGGACGCTTTCCATGTCGTTTAGCGCCCATTTTGAGGAAGGATTCACCCCAACAAGGATATCATATATGTCTTCGATCAGGGGTAACCGCACGGGAGCGTATGCCAAAACTGAGTAGATGAACCCTCCTCCGTTGCGTGCTGCAATTCGAGGTGCGAAGCTTTGGGGCGTGTAAACTGGTATTTCATCATATATTAGTTTATAATAGGTTACACCATTGAGAACATACTCCATTGTATATGGGGGAAGAGAAGGCATGGTTTCAGGCGTGCTCCACGTTCGTCCACCGTCTTTTGAATAACATAACTGTATAGTTTCTTCCCGTAGTCCACCGAAGGACTCGAAGATGACAATTACCGTGCCATCTTCTGACTTAAGCTGAGCAATAGAGGGGTTTCCTTCATCAGTAGATTTTGATGTAAGGCGAACTGGAGGCAGGTCCCAACCTCCAGCAGCGTTTGTAGTCATTACCCATATATCATAATCGTTTTTTGTTTCATTTTTGAAACGTCCTGCAAAGGCAAGGGCGTAACGTCCATCCTTAAGGGCTATCATGTCTATTGATGAGGCTTCATAACGGAACATTGCTTCGGAGCCGATATAAGGCAGAGGTTCTACGACTCCGATGACACCCCATCCTGTGCCTGGTAAACGAGCCAAATTATGAACCTTTCCATCTCCTGAGTAAAGGTAAGAGATAGCTACCGTGTAACCCGAATAAGGACTGGGAAGCTCAACCTGATACAAACTTGGCGAATAGGAGAAAAATTGTCCATAATCGTATCCTAAGGGGGCCTCTAGCGGAGACCATCCCGTGGTAGAATAATATCTGAAAAATATCGCCCAGAAGGGTGTTCCTCCAGATGATGTTCCCAGCGTTAACCAAGCAAAGCATGTCTCCCCATTAACTTCAGTTATTGATGGTTGTATTTCCCAAAGCACGGTTTGGGTTCCATATTCCGTATCATTTGTCAGCCTTTTCGGGAGACTCCACGTCAAACCTTCATCGTTGCTGGTCATGAAGAAAAGTCTTGTTTCATTTCCACCTACAACTTCAGAGTAAATTTGGATTAACGTGCCATTTTCCATTTGGAAAATATCGCTGTTTCGTCCCGCAAGCTGAAATGTGGTGCTTCTGAGGAGACGAAGCGAGCCTAAATCAATGATAGGATAGTTAGGAGAGCTTGTAATAACCTCCATTTTCGCATATTCATTGCTGGTTCTGTTCCACTCCCATACGTCTATTCCATGTTCATGGCCTACTATCAGCTCTTTCTGTCCATCATAGTCTTGGTCATCAATAGCGATGACGTTAACTGGGTTAAGGTAGGTGAGTTCATCTGGAGCTTCCCAAGACAGTTGATAAGTACCAATATGATTTTCCAGTATGAAGACGAATCCATGTCTAGCTGGCTCCATTTCCGTTATGTTTCGGACTCCGCCGACAATAATTTCCATATATCCATCAGAGTCGGTGTCACCTGTTGCAACAGTATTGATAAATAGTCCGGTATACCCACTGTTTCCAAGTGAAACCTCAGGATTGCCTGGCAGGAAATATCTGCCCAAGGGAGCATCAGAGAAGAAAACTTCTGCAAAGGCGTTGTCTTGGCGACTTTCAAACACAAACAGGTAGTCGCCAACCGCTACAATAATTTCTCCTAACCCGTTGTAGTCTAAGTCGTTGCAGTAGGCAAGTGCGTTTATCTTTTCCAGTCCATTTTCTTGAAGGCTTTGGCCCCACTTTGATTTGCGCAGATCTTCGCTCCATACAAGGCTGAACTCATCATCAATGGGTATGCCTGCAATTGAGATTTTCTGTTCGAACACGTAGATCGACAAGTCCGCTGTGGCTATGATCTCCTTTAGGGCGTCGTTATCAAGGTCGGAGTTTACAACCAGGTTTTCAACATGGTCCCATATTTTTCTGCTGAAGTTTCCGGAAAGCCCCTCAAGTTCTTGCCACGCGTAGGGACTTGAGTCCGACTCTACAGTGTGATTGAAGTCAAAGGTTCTGAAAGCTCGCTTGTAAGTGTTATTGGCCAAGTGTTCAAAAACGTATAGATTATTGTCAAAGTCGCCTACTATAACTTCGTTTTTGCCGTCCCTGTCCACGTCTCCTATTTCGACAGTTAAGGTCCATTCGTCTAACTCATTGTCGTTGTTCCATGTTTCAAACACGTGATATCCGAGGTTCCACAGCGGCCCATCTGCTAAGGCTACTTCAAGCCTAACAATCCTCGGGTTTGTTCCAATGATAAGTCTGCTATGCGAGTTAACATCTCCGAAGAACGTGACTATTTGTTTTGTTTCATTGTTGTATGCGCTCATAACCCACGTGGTGCCAAAAGTTTCGTGGTACGTTTCGGAAAAGGCATCTATGGGGAATGTGGCATTTTCAATTAAATAATAGAGTTGGCTTGCATGGTAGAATACAGGGTCTGTGAAATTGTAAAGTTTAAAGTTTCTTTCAGGATTTGAGAAAAACTTTTTTCTTTCAACCCATATGGGGTTTTTGTCGGTTCCAGTGTTTTCAAAGTAGGTTGTGCCATACTTGTCGACAAAGCTTACAACAAGGTCAAAGTCACCGTCCATGTCAAAATCAACAAGTTGGGGACTGGAAAATTGGCTGCCCCGCATGTTTATTTCACGATAATACTCCTTTTTTACTGCAAAAAGCGGATTTGCAAGAGTTCCAATGTTTTCTAGGTAGTAGATTCTGCCGTTAGTTATTGTGAGGTCGAGGTCGAGATCCCCGTCCATATCTGCTAGAGCAGCTTTTGGCAGTGTTACGCTTCGGTTCAAAATTGTTTGAAGTTCACCTGTAACTTCTAGTTGCGTTAGTGGTATACGATGGGTCCATTCTCCAGTGCTGCTTACAACCTCCCAGTAGTCGAGTCCAGCTTGTCTGCATGTAGAGCCGCCGTCAATAGGGTTTCCGGAGCCATTTCCAGGTTCAAAGTAGCCGACAATTAATTCCAATGGGTCATAGTTGACGTAGGTTGGCCTGGTTAAGTTAATGTCTCCGAAGGCTGTTGAAAGCCACAGTTTTGTATTGTTATATAGCCAAGGCAATCCGTACCAGTAGTTTAAGTAACTGAATTTTGCAGCTGTCTGGGGGTTTGATAGGCATTCAATTGTTCCAGGTCGGCTGTCGGTTCCTTTTGTTCCAACAATTAAGTCGGGTAGGTAATCATATGCATATACGTCTGTGAACGTTATGGAAGCATATTCGAAATCTGTAAGGTTTACGTTATAGAAGAGCGGAAAATCTTTTATATATGTGAAGTTTTCCGTTGTGAGCCATGTAGGTATCTTTCCGATGGTTTCTACGTTCTGTATTGCCCATATATTGGTTTTTAGGTTGAAGAGGTTGGGTTTTGATGCTAAAGGAGTCCTGCCCAAATAAGAGTCCCATAGCTCAGAGTAATTTGCAGAAGTACTGTTATAAGCGAATATTATGAGTCTTCCATCAGTGGTGCCTATGAGAATTTTGTTAGGTTTAGCTTTTGAAGTTGCGCTGTATTCCTTTCCACTTAAGTGAGCTTCTAGTCTGGCGTTGAACTCTTGGATTACATTTGAGCTATTAAGTTCGATGGGAAAGATTCCGGTGAATGTTGCAGCATCTATTGGACGGTAAAGCGTGTTGACTAGAATCCCGTCGATGGCATAGCTTTCGCTGCCATAGACTGTTATATTTAAGTATTGCACATAGTCCCATCGGTTATTAAAAAGAACATCGTCAAGGTTGATTTTAACAGTAAACCCTGAGGGGATAGCTTCCCAATTCAAATCTTTATCATTGATTTCTCTGAACAAGAAATTATTGGGTGACACGTAGAATTTCAGATTGGTGAAGTTAGGTATACTGGCAAAACCTGGATATATGAGAAATGTGAGTTCTATGTCTGGCGAATCGTTGCCATTTCCAGTTATCTCTTCGTCTCTGCCAAAGTCTAAGAGGGCTGTTGCTTTCCCTGCCTGTCCAGGTATAAACCTTGATGTTTCTCCATCAATTCTGGCCATAGCCGTGTTCCAAGGAGAAATCGGGTTAGGTGGGTTTGCCATGGGCTCTGTCAGCGTATTATAATAAACGTTTGTTGCGCTTTTAGCCGTGTCAACAAAATAGTCAAGTGAGTTAGGGCTTACTGTTTCTTCCCAGGATTCCAGCGGGCGAACAAGTTTTTCGATGCTAAAATTATTGTTAATTCTTCTGTCGACTACGTATACTCCTTGAGTTAAGGCCATAGCCACGATTTCGTCGTCCGAATCATCGTCTAGATTTCCGATATCCAACGATGTTATTGGTTTCCAGATGTAGCCCTGTAATGTTGCGTTCAACCGGTATTTGTTGTCGCTTACCAGTGGGAATGGTTTACCGTTTACATTTAGGACGACGCCGTCGTTTTCGAATATGTATATTGTGCCATTCCGTGTTCCGGCTATTATATCTGGAAGCCCGTTGCTGTTAACGTCTCCTGAGGTTACGGAGCAAATCATGTTGTCGGATATGCCAGTGCTTTTCCAAACTTCGGTATATTCTATGCTATGCACTTTGCTGAAGGGGTAACCGGAATGGTTTGTATACTCGAAAATGTGTAGGCCGTCCCAAGCTCCAACCAGAATGTCAGGAATTCTGTCTCGATCTGTATCAGCGATTTCAACTGAAAAAACTGGACGCATCAGTGGACTTGTCCAAACATGTTCAAACTGGTTTTCAGTGTTTGTAAGTGGATCGTAAATGTGTCTTTGTTCAAATACGTAAACATGTCCGTCGGCAGAGCCGACGATCACTTCCATAAAGCTGTTGTTGTCGGTATCTCCCCAAGCAAGAGACAAAATGTCTCTTTTTATGATGTTGTCACCTGAATCCCATACCCGGTCATATTCAAGGGTTTCAGGGTTCCAACGGAAAATGTGGACTTCATTATCGTATAGGTAGCCTCCTCCTATAGCTAAAAATTCTCCATCTTCTGAAGCTGCAATAGCGTGGATTGCTGCTTTTGAAAGCCAAGGTTCCCAGATCTCATGGTAATCGTTGGGGTTATCGCCTAGATATTTGATAAAATCAAATTTTGAAGAATACCAGTTTTCAGGAACATAAGCAATAGGTGGTTGAAAAGGGCCAATAGGTTCAATCTGGTTTATCGAGTATGAGTTCGCTGGAGATGATGACGCATCTTGCATCAGAGAATACTCATAGGACGTTTTGTCTAATGAAACCGTATCATTAGTTAGATTAGTGATTGCAATTGGACAAAAAGAGGAAAAAATTAACATTAGAAGAAGTAAAACTGTTAGGAAAATTTTTTCTATTTCGTGAATTTTCATTTCTTGTCCTCCTTTTTAGCGCCCTGTGCAGATTCATCTTTAAATTTGGAGTTTTTCTTGGCCCTTTTTCTGAAAAAGAAGAAGACTGAAACGGAGCCTGTGCTTGTTCCGATGATGAATCCTAAAATCAGCCATAGGTAAGTTGGCGGTGCTTCAGTGGGGGTAGGCGATTTTATGGTAAACCAAACCTCGTCCCAAACTATTTGTCCGTCTGCAAGTTCTCCGAAAACTTGAAGATGGTAAGATTTGTAATCGAGCACCAAAGTGGTGTTCTTCCATTGTTGCTGTTGGGGGTCATATTCTAAAGTGTAGTTTTGTGACCAGCCAGATCCATCATTGTACCTGAACCACATAGCTTTAACAATTGTTGAGTTGAGGACAAGCACATTTACATTCACATCTGTTAGCGTTGTATTTGTAGGCGATATTATTCTAATTATCTTACTAGGTGGAAGGGAAGGCTCTTTGACAGTGAACCAGACCTCATCTATGACCACGTATCCATCTGCAAGCTTTCCAAACACTTCGAGATGATAGGAAGAATAATTCCAAAGCATTGTTGTGTTTTTCCACAGCTCTTCTTGTGGTTCGTATTCTAGTGTATAGTTTTGTGACCAACCGGTTCCGTCGTTGTATCTAAACCACATATTCTGGATATATGTGGAGTTAAGTACCAGCACGCTTACAGTTACATCGATGGTTGTAGTGTTTGAAGGTGAGATTATACTAATTATTTTTCCAGATCTAAGTCTTTCCAATGCTTGTCTATATTCTTCTGGAGAAGTAGGTTGCAGAGGGTCTGTTCCAACCGCCACTTCTGCACCGTCTGAGTAGCCGTCGCCGTCCGTATCAGGGTTTATGGGACTTGTTCCGATTTCATATTTCTCGATTCCATCTGATAATCCATCTCCATCTGAGTCCGAGCTTAGGAGTCCACCGATTACAAGTGATCCATTAGGTTTGTAGAACATGCCTTGCCAAGTTTTGTCTGTGTAGAATTCGTCGCCATCCCGGATTCTATCGTGGTCTAAATCAAACTCGTCGCCGTCTAAAACGCCATCGTCATCCGAATCGGGATCCAAAGGATCCGTTGTGGGCTTTATTTCTGTTACACCATATTTTGCGGTTACTGGATAGTGAAGAACCATCAGATTTGTTTCAACAGGAGTTATCGTGTATACTTCTGTGTAGGATGCATTGTATGTTGTGATTCTTATCTCCGATACTTCGTAGCCGTCTGGCGCTTTATCGTTGTCTGAGTCTGAGTCTAGGGCGCTTGTTGATAATCTTATAATTACGTTGGCTTTAACTGTGCTGTTTAATCCATCGTTGTCGGTTACGGTTAAGGAAACAGTGTAATTTCCATAAGCAAGGTAGGAATGCCTAACTATGGTTGGGTTAGCTTCACTAGAGAGTTTGGTTATGTTTGTTCCATCGCCAAAATCCCAGTAGTACTTTACAATTGTGCCGTCTATATCTCTGCTTGTGGATGCGTTAAATGTGACTTGAGGGGGTCGTGTGAAGGGTTGGTAGCTTACAGTTTGCCTAATGGGAGAGAAGCTGAAGGAAGCATTTGGCGCTCCAGGTGCAGCCTTCTGTCTGGAGTAAAACACTTCGCTGGTTAAGGTTGAAGTATCATATAAGGTTGTTTCGTAAGAATCAATTATTCCATCTCCGTCAGTATCAGCTTTGCAAGGGTCTGTTCCGTGAAGCAAAACCTCGTCGCCGTCGCCGAGGCCATCACCGTCAGTGTCCCAGAGATAGGGTATACTTCCCGTGTAATTGAATTTTGCTATGCCTTGTTCGAAGCTGTGAGAGTTGCTTAATGTGCCATTTATTTCTTCAAAGTCTGAAAGCCCATCACCGTCAGTGTCCGGATTTACAGCAGAAGTGTTGTAGAAGGAGTAGGGCATGACTGCAAGATAGGGGTAGATTATGCTGGAAGTATTTCCTACGCGGAGTTCTTCCCCGTCAAGCAGCCCATCACCGTCAGTGTCCGGATTTACAGCATCCAATGGTATGGGGTTTAACACGTTTTGAGGAATTCGTCCTGACGCTAGGTAAAGTTCTAACCCATCGTTTAGGCCGTCCTTATCACTATCGGTGTGCACTGGATCTGTGTTGAATCGTAAAACCTCGTCGCCGTCACTCATAGGCCACGTCATTTGCCCATACTCGTTGGGATATTCTATCGAGTCTTTGTCAGTGTCCCAATTTAGTGGATCTGAAAGATAGATAAAGGCTTCTTCACCATCTCTTAAGCCATCACCGTCAGTGTCCGGATTAAATGGATTAGTCATATGTTTGAAAATCTCGTCAAAATCACTTATTCCATCATTGTCTGTGTCTTCATCCATAGGGTCAGTGTCATATCTAAGCACTTCTAGTCCGTCAGATATTTTATCTCCATCACTGTCTCTGGAAAGAGGGTTAGTATGCCAGAAGTACAACTCTTCGCCGTCAGTTAATGCATCAAAATCGCTATCGCTTAGAAGTGGGTCTGTGTGGAATTTGTGATATTCCTCTCCATCTAGCACAGAGTCATGATCGGTGTCCGGGTTTCTTGCGTTTGTTCCAAGAAGCACTTCTTGAAGGTCGCCTAAACCGTCGCCATCTGTGTCTGGGTTTATTGGGTTAGTGTGGTATGAATCAGGGTTGAGGACACCTTCTAATCCGTCGAGTATGCCGTCGTGGTCTGAATCGCCTTCTGTTGGATCCTGTGGAGGGTCCAAAGAAAGCTCGTATCCGTCGCTCATGATATACTTGTTTGTCTCGGGTGGAGGGTTAAATTGTGGATAGCTTGGCCCAGTGTCTCCATCCGTATCGGGATTGCATGGATTAGTTTTGATGAGCTTCCTTTCCCAGTCATCCGTTAGTGGGTCGTACATCACAACCCAGATTCCCTTGACTTCTTCCCCATCAGTCATTGAACGCAAGAACTGTTTCTTGCCGCTTACTAATGCTATTGAACCGTTCCACCATTGAAGATAAGAGTCGTCGTCTGTGTCATTATCAAGGGGGTGCGTGTAACCGTAGTTGAAAATTATCGGTCTACCAGTGATATTTCCCTGATCTGCTAGTGTCCAGTTATACAATCCAGGTGTGTCCAGTCCGTAGTATGCTCCAGAAGGCCCTTCTTCCCCATCTAGAAGACCGTCATTATCGGTGTCAGGATTCAACGGGTCAGTATGATCGTTGTAGGCTACGCCTCCTATCCAAACTTCTTTTACGCTTGTTGTGCAGTTGGATATGTCCCATACATGGTGAACTTCAAAATAATCGTCTAACCCGTCTTTATCTGTGTCCATCACGTTTGGATCTGTTTTATAGATCTTGACTTCCTCATAGTCTGTCAGTCCATCATAGTCAGTATCTGGCTGCCGCGGATTAGTCCTATATATGTAACACTCTTCATAGTCGCTTAATCCTTCACCGTCTGTGTCAGGGTTTGTGGGGTCTGTTTTCACGGTTTGCATCTCTTCTTTGTCGGTTAACCCGTCGCCGTCGGTGTCGTTGTTACGAGAATCCAAAAGAACTATTCCTAAGAGATTCATTCTTTCCTCATACTCGTCTGAAAGTCCGTCATCATCTCTGTCAACTCCAAGGGCATAGCCAGAGTTTTCCGCTTCTTCTTTAGTTCCGGACGAGTGAGGCCATTGATCATGATAGATTGTTTTGGGACCCCAATCGAAACTTTTGTCAAAGAATAAGAAGCCTATAGTAACTTTAACATATGCTACCAAGTCCATCATGATTGTAAGCGGAGCATCTCCAATCAAATCTTGGACAAAGGTAAATATGACGTCTAATGAACCATAGAAGGTTATGGAGGCAATTATTATGTCTATGCCTATTTGGAGAGCAGTACCTATCTGTATTATTAAAGTGAAGGTGCCTTGTTCTGGACCTGATGGCGATGATGCTCTTTTAACAATATCTACGGATAGTCCGAAATGCACCGTAATTACAATGCTGTCAAGCCCGATGTATTCAGCTAGACTGTTAAGTGCGCCACCTCCGACTCCGCCTGTTAGAAAGTCGAGAAGGGTAAAATCTCTTGAAAGTTCAACCTTAAAATTGAAGCCCCATTCTACAACTCTCATAAATGTTGAGTTAGACGTGCTAGCCCTGAACAATTCTATATTGCAGTGAGCCCCACCTTCAAACGAAATTTCGAAACCTAAACTTTCAAGCAGCATCTGCATGAAGGCATTTTTTTCGCTTCCAAATCCGCCAACCTCGATGGATGCCTTAAAGGTTGGCACAATCTCGACGAATGAAAGCACTCTTTTTAAAACATCGCCAGTGTCTCCCATTTCCCAGTTAAACCCATCAAATATAATGTCGCCTACAAACTCGAATAGCTTCTCAGTTTTAATGTCCACACCAGCGTCAAGCGCCAGATCATACGAAACTTGGAAAGCCGACCAGTCTCCAAGCCCTAACGGAAAATCTCCCTCGAGGTGGAAGAAACTATAAGTTTCTATCTTCTGCAAAATTCCGCCAGTTAAATCTTCAAAGAGAGCTTCAGCCTCTCCGGAAAGCCATCCTAGCACTCGATTGAAAATCCAATGGTAACCATCTTTAAAAACACCTTCAACATGAATGGAGGCGGTTAAAATTGTTTCAACAACAGATCTTTGAGATTCGTTCAAAAAGCTTGGCAAAATCTGCAATACACGGTTAACGGCATCTTCAACAGATTTAGGTTGACTAACTCCCATATAACTTGGAAATATAGCTTCAAGTATTGCCTTGTAAACATCTTGGTCCAAGTTATAATATGAAACTAACGCAAAGGCCAGTCCTTCCAGAATTGTTTCCATCACACCTTGAAGAGTGTTATCTGCTTCTTCACGTATCCTCATCATTTCGACCATTGCATCATAAATTTCGCTGGCTCCAGGAAACTCCCTTTCAGTTTCATTCATCAACTTTTCAAGAAACCAAACCAGCAAAGTTTCAAAGTTTCTCTCGGAACTACTCAATCGTTGAACTAACTCACTGGTTGAATTGAAAAATATGTTAACCAAGGTATCCATGATTGCAATAGCATCCGGGTTCGTCTCTCCAGTTAATTCCATAATTGCGGTTAGGATGCTCCTAACCATTTCTCGAATACTACTTCCATCACTGGATCTAAAAGCGTACAATGCATCAACAAAAAGATCGAAAAACACATCATAATCTTCCAGCACGGGCCATTTGTTCTTGATTAAATCGAACAATTCCTTGAGCTCAGATGATCCCCCAGCCCCTTCTCCTATGCCAACAACCAAGTTAATGATTTTAACAACTTTCAGAATCTCCTCAACCGTTGATTTTGCCATAGCAGCAGCATCTTTACCCTCAGAAAGTAAAGTTTCCAGCAGCAGATCAACAACTTTGCCTATAGGACCATCTAAACCAGACTTCAATGGAAGATCTATAATTTTATACAAGATCTCAGTCGTTGGGTTACCAGTGACAGAAATCTTCTCATAAGAATTGCCCATATGAGTCAAGTAAAGCCTTGGTTTAGGAACAGAATTCTCATCCTCTTGCACCTCACCACTAGTTGAAGAAACGTTCACAG
>DAZI01000010.1 GCA_002507245.1 Candidatus Bathyarchaeota archaeon UBA233 | reverse complement strand
TGTGGCAACGTGAAATCAAAACATTCATGAAAATCGGTAAAAAAGCGGAGCAAGAAGCCTTCAGCCGTTACGGCCTAACCTTCATCGTCGACGAATACTTACCCGCAAAACTTGAAGAAACCTAAATTGAACACTTGGAATGAGACATCAACATCCATCGTCAGTTGAAAAAAGGAAATAAATTTTAAGTAGGTTCTTGCGTATTTGTGGTTAACACGGTGCAGAAACATGAGTCGAGAAAGAACCCCAGGTCTGGTCTTAGCCGGGAAATTTTTCGCTTTTCTCCTCTTAATAGTCGGTATAGTCCTCATCTACAACACTTGGGTAGGAATGAAAACCCTTGAGCAGTTTTCAGGATTATTCTTTTTCTGGGGCATCATTTTAACAATTACAGGCTTCCTAGTAATATTTGTAAAAATTGAAAAATGATTTCAACGTGAAATATTTCGTTTCTCGATATGTGTCCAGTTTTAAACTAAAGGATATATTAAGATTTACTACATTCTTCTTTAGGTGCATGCCCATGAGGCTCAAAGCCAAAAAACACAAAAAAATCAACATTTTAGAAATACCAGAAATGGAACGTTCCCAAGTGTTACGCGAAGCAAGACAAAAGCTTAGAGCAAGAATCGTTGAAGAAAAACTGCTACGTTTCCTCATGAACTCAGAAGTTCTATCCATCAACGGAAAAATAGTCTATAAATCGAACGAGCCGCTTCAAGGATTATCCGTAGACGGCCCATGGTAATGTTCTTCTAGAAACCTTCTTTGAAGCTCAATAACCTGTTGACTGTCTTCTGTTTTTGCATACGCCTCTAGCCTCTTTCGATTCAAATCTAGGAAAGTATGTCCCCATTTGAACAGGGAAAGCAATTTTAGCGCCTTTTCCTCAAAGCCAGCTATGAACAAAGCAGCAGCCAAAGCCTCAACCGTACTAAGCTTCGTTGGTAAACTATAGTTGACAGGATTACCCGCTACAAGAAAAGGTAAACATCTAGAAGCTCTCCGCAGCTTTAAATGAGCTGAAAGAATTTTTTCGGCATGTTCCCAACTGCAATCCAAGGCTACCAACCCCGCCCTTTCAATCCTCATTCGATCTTCAGGTGAGAAAGCCTTCTCAGAAAGAGGATTAAGCACAACAGCCTCTTTCGGCAAGAATTTAATCTGATGCACTACACGAACAAATCCATGCCTTTTCAATTTTAATGCCGTGCATTTTTTAGGATCACACTGTCTAGCGTGATAAACAACAATCTTAACGTCTTCTCGCAAGCTTTCTACGCACCTGCAAATGACTCATCGGGTCATCCAACGCCTTTGGAATCCACTCTAAGATATCTGTAGGCACAATATGATATCCCAGCTTTTCCACTGCAAAGTCCCCAGCAACCCCGTTCACAAAAGCTCCGGCAACCGCAGCTTCAAACGGGTCTGCCTGATGAGCAAGAAAAGCACCTACTATTCCGGACAAGATGTCGCCAGTTCCGCCTACTGTCATTCCTGGATTCCCAGTATAGTTCAATTTCAAACGTTGCCCATCTGAAATTATATCAACATTCCCTTTTAACAGAATCACCGCGTTAAGCCTAGCAGCTGTTTCTCGAATCTCCAAGGTCTTCTCATCTAAGTTCTCTGACAAAGTCTTCCGTGTAAGTATTCGATATTCCCCCGCGTGAGGAGTCAAAACTGTTGGAATTTCAAAAGGCTGATTAATTTCAGCATAAGCCTTCAACCCATCTGCATCAAGTAGCAATGGAAGCTTCAAAGCCGTTAATGTCTCCAGCAAAATTTTTACGGCTTCTTTAGTTTCTGGATGTAACCCAAGTCCAGGACCCATAATAACAGCATTAACTTTTTCCAAGTATCGTCTTATCATTGGAACATTATTTGGATTCAAGTGGCTTCCTTCAAGCTTAATAGTTATAAGATTAGGTGACATTGAAGCAATAGTATATGCAGCTTCCTTTGGAGCCGCCACATATACAAGATCAACTCCAACACGTAGAGCAGCCAACGCAGCCAACGCCGGGGCTCCAGTGAACTCTTGGCTTCCACCAATAATAAAAAGTCTTCCAAAATCGCCTTTATGTGCTTCCAAAGGCCTATCTACCCTAACAAGAAAAACATCACCAGGCCCAGCCAACTTTTCGAGCTGTGCAGGGACTCCTATATCCCTTACAATAATCTCCCCAGTGTATTCTATTGCCTTTTCCAACCCAAGCTTCATTCTATGAAAAGTTATCGTCAAGTTTGCCCTAACCGCTTCTCCATGAACCTCACCAGTATCCGCATCAACTCCGGAGGGAATATCCACCGCTAAACAGAAACCCTGCATCTCGTTAATTTTCCCGATTAAAGGTAGAATAGGCGAACGAACCCTCCCTTTCAGCCCTATCCCAACTAAGGCATCAACTATCACTTCTGCCCTTACATCGGGAAGCGCTGAACTATCAGTTACCTCATAAACCGTTAAACAATCCTTTAGATTTTTAAGCGCCTCCCAATTCTGGCGAGCTGCATCATCGGAGATTCTAGATGGATTTCCAGCTATTACTAGGATTACCTTGAACCCTTGCGTTAGTAGATGACGGGCTGCTACAAATCCATCCCCCCCATTACCGCCCAAGCCGCAGAAAATAGCTACTCTTGTGTTTTTACCTGAAAAACGGGCAGCAATCTCTTGGGCAATACACCTTCCAGCATTTTCCATCATCTGCAGCCTTGAAATTCCAAAATACTCAGCGTTTAACTCTAAAGCCTTCATTTCCTCAGCACTAATTGAACTTTCCTCCATTATAAACACCGCAATCTCACATAAGGTAAGTCATACTTTTAACGTTTCATGAAACCTCTACTGATGGTAAACTATTTTAAAGGAATAATCAAACAATAGAAAGAGGAGAATAAAATTGCCAACAGCCTTCGTGTTAATAAATACTGAAATTGGTGCAGAAGCTGAAGTGCTTGAAAGCCTCAAAAGTGTTGAAGGCATAGCTGAAGCTTACGCTGTCTACGGGGTTTACGACATAATAGCCAAAGTAACCGCTGAAAACATGGATAAATTGAAAGAAATAGTCACATGGCATGTTAGAAGACTTGACAAGGTAAGATCAACATTAACAATGATAGTGGTTGAGGAATCTTCATAGCCTTCCCTTCTTTCTTTTTGTACCCTAAAATAAACTGACAAACTACACTTATCTTCCACGACAATCATAACATTTGTAACTGGAAAGAGTTGCTTCCGATCTATGCCCCCCAAAACTATGCACATAGGCTTTGATGACACAGATTCACCACATAAAGGATGCACTACTTACATAGCCGCCTTGCTAGTCGAAAAACTCCACAAAAAAGACTGCACTTTTCTAGATTACCCAAACCTCGTTCGATTAAACCCAAACGTTCCATGGAAAACTCGTGGAAACGGAGCCCTTTGCCTACGAATAAACTATGACTCAAGCATAGAAAACGAGATAAAAGAAACGGTAATCGAAACAGTTGAAGAGAACTCGGACCTAACTCACAATGGAACTGATCCTGGAATAGTTTTTCTTAAACGCCCAATAGTGCCTAAGGAAATCCAAACCTTTGCCAAACACGCAATAACCGGGATAGTAACCATGAAAAAAGCATTAAGCCTCGTTCGAAAATTTAGCATTGAAGCTCTAGGATTTAAACAGGCTCGAGGCATAATCGGCGGCTTAGCAGCAATAGGCGAAACCTTAGCCGAAGACCATACTTACGAACTTATTGCCTACCGAACACAACAAAACCGGGGGACACCAAGAAGATTAAACGCAGAATCCGTCAAGAAAATGAACGAGGAGACATCTCCTGAAACTTTCAACAACATTGACCCTGAAACCGGAAGAATACTAATAACCCCCCGCGGCCCAGATCCAATTCTCTATGGAATTAGGGGTGAAACTCCTGAAGCAGTTAAAAAGGCTCACAAAATAATCGAGTCACTAGAACCAGTTGAACGATGGGTAATATTTCGAACCAATCATGGAACTGATGCGCATCTCAAACCCGTAAACACTTTGAAAGAAGTAAAACCCTTCAATCCAGTAATTGCTCGTGGAACCATAGTTGCCGCTCCAAAAACTATTCCCGGAAGCCATGTAATCTTCACCATACACGACGAAACCACAAAAGTCGACTGCGCAGCTTACCAGCCTACTGGAAGTTTACAAAAAATTTCCAAAAAGTTATGGACTGGCGACTATGTGGAGGTTTACGGTGGCGTTCGACCACCAACCCCAAATCACCCATTAACCATCAACTTAGAAAAATTACGCATAATCAAACTTGCACCTAAGATTATCCAACAAAACCCGTTATGCCCAAAATGCGGAAAACGGATGGAATCAATGGGTAAAGCAAAAGGATTCCGATGTAAAAAGTGCGGTTTTAGAGACCCAAAAGCAAAAAAGGAAAAGATGCTACAAAAACGGGAATTGAGTTTAGGTTTATACATAACCGAACCAAGGTCGCAGAGACACTTAACAAAGCCTTTTATTCGATATGGAAGAGAAAAGAAGCATAATGTTAAAATTCAACTCATTGCTAATTGGCATTCACCCTAATCTTTTTGTTCTCTTGGAACCTTGAAGATTTCGCACAATAAGTTATAAAGTTCATCTCCCCCATCAACATTAGCAAACAATTCCTTTTCAGCTTTCAAAACACGTCCAACAGCCTCGTAGGTCCGTCGCCACTCCATCTCCTTCCACATAATTTTAAAGTTCTTAAGCTCTATCCAAGCGCGAAAAACTAGAACCACGAACATGGCTATGGTCACTGCAAGATTGAGCAAGTATATCCATAGCAAATCCAACCTAGACACCCAAAGAAAGTATTCTTTCGCACAGAAATTTAAATAGTTAGGTAAGATAAATGAACAACCAGGAGACTTGAAATGAGTGAGTTAGCTGTTCCCTTTGCCTACCAGCTTGGAATAGGAGGAATAGGCGGCTTCATAGTTGGATACGCATTCAAGAAGCTCATGAAGCTCGTCGCAATAATTGCTGGACTATTCTTTGCAGCACTGATTTACCTAGGCTATCAGGGAATAATAAGCATAAATTATAGAAAACTAGAAGAGTCGGCTAGAAACATTTTAGGTGTAAGCGGGCAAGCCACCCAGTGGATTCTACCAATAATCCTTCATTTACCATTCTTCGGCACTTTCGCAGCCGGTTTCTTACTCGGAATGAAACTAGGGTAAACGCTTGAACATAAAAAAGGGGGAGAAGGGAGATCTAAGAGGATACGTCGACGACTTCCAAGAACAGCATACTTTCCGCGCCGAGAATCTCCTGTTGCTCACTGTTCAACAGATAGGTTCGGAACTTTGGCACAATTGTTGGTTCGAAAACTATCTCCGGTGGATTCTCTTTGAAGTATTCTAAAGTTTTACCTGGAGCTTTAATAGCGAAAGTTATCACACCCAAGGTTCCACTACCGTTTACTCCCGTGACATCTATTCCCATCAAGGAGTCACCTACTAGCAAGTCGTCTTCCAAGTTTGCGAAAGTGTCTGTTGAGTTTAATATGTGAGGAATCGTATCGCCAAAGAAGTCTCCACGAGTTATCTCGCGAAATTCAAGTATTCCAGTGTCATAGTTTATCCTTGCTTGCCAAGCGAATAGGTCTGTGACATTTTCAATCTTAACTTCAATTGTGAGTGTTCCGTAATACTGTATTTTTGGTTTTTCTTCTCCTACCGAGATTACTATTTTTGGGGCGTAATTTGCGTAGACATAACCGCTTAAAGGTATGCCTATGCAAATTACAAGTAGAAGGAGAAGGGCTTTTTTATTGAACACGAACATATGTTTTCCTCCATTTCCTCCAACGTTCAAAACTTTGCCTCGCAAGTGGGGCGGGGGAGAACCGTTAAGATGGTATCCTTTGTCTCTAACTATTATTCCAGCCTCGCAGAGTTCTTTAAGTCTCAAGCTAAGTGTTTTACGGGGAAGTTTTGTGGCGCGGAGAAGCTCAGTAAAGGTTTTCGGCTTCTTTTCGAGAAGCGAAACTATCATCCTAAAATCTGTTTCTCTTCTAGACTCAAGGTTTATGTTGGTTCCACACACTGGACAGCGTACTTGAGGCATTTATTCCCCCAAGATGAACCGGGAATCCGTCCTATTTAAACATAAGTGTAAAAGAAACCAGAGGTAAAACAAGAAGACAAACAACAAAGTTTAAGAAAACACAATCAGTTAAGTTGAGTACGCCTTAAACACGAACATGGGAAGAGTAACTAATGAAACGTTTCGATGAAAAGGAATACCATATACCATTCTTCGATGAATACGGATTCGTCCGTAAACTCTGTCCAAGATGTAAGGAATTCTTCTGGACACAAAACCCCGAACAAAAATACTGTGGAGAAGCCACACCCGAAGGTTGCGCTAACTACCAGTTCATTGGAAACCCGCCTACCCGTAAAAGCTATAACCTAAGAGAGATGCGGGAGGCATTCCTATCTTTCTTTGAAAAACATGGACATGAAAGAATAAAACCCTATCCTGTAGTGGCAAGATGGCGAGACGATCTTTTCTTAACTCATGCAAGCATAATAGACTTCCAACCCTACGTCACTGAGGGAATAGCTCCACCGCCAGCTAACCCTCTTGTAATTGTCCAGCCATGTATAAGGCTGGTAGACATAGACAACACAGGGCCAACCTTTGGAAGGCACTTAACCATCTTCGAAATGGGTGGACATCATGCTTTCAATTATCCAGACAAAGAAGTTTACTGGAAAGACCAAACCGTTAGGTTCCACCATGAATTTATAACTCAAGAACTAGGCGTGGAATCTGAAGAGGTTATATACAAAGAAGGAGTTTGGTCAGGGGGTGGAAACGCTGGACCCGATGTTGAGTCTATTGTTAGAGGGCTAGAGGTCGCCACCCTTGTTTTCATGAAGTTTAAGGTTGTGAATAATGAGTTTGTGGAACTTCCAATAAGAACGGTGGATACTGGCTACGGAATTGATCGTTATACATGGCTTTCTCAAGGAACCATTAGTTGTTTTCATGCCACTTACCAACCAATCCTTGATAAAGTGCTACAAATGGCTGGGCTTCAAAAGTTAGACGAGAAGTTATTAACCAAAGTCGCGGAAGTTTCAGGAGTTTTAAGCTTGGACAAAGATGTCAGTAGAATCAAAGCTCGCAGAAAAATTGCCGAACTTGTTGAAGTTCCTGTTGAAGAGTTAAATCAGCTACTCGCCCCACTAGAAAGAGTTTTTGCCATAATCGACCATACCAAATGTTTAGCTTTTCTTCTAGCCGAAGGGGTCGTTCCATCCAACATCCAAGAAGGATACTTGGCCCGGCTTTTGTTCCGGCGAACCTACCGTATGCTGAAAATGCTTGGTATTCCAGATAAGCTTCTAGACATCATGGAATTGCAGATAAACTTTTGGTCAAAGGACTATCCCCATCTTATAGAAATGCGAAATGAAACCCTAGAAATTCTTTCTGTTGAGACTGAAAAGTTTGAACATACCCTTCGCAAGGGCGAGAACTTGGTTAAACGTATAGCGGCCGACCTAAAATCGCGCAAATCTTCCTCAATTCCCGTTGAAACCCTAACTGAGCTTTACGATTCTCATGGAGTTCCTCCAGAAATAGTTGAGGAAACCGCAAAGAAAGAAGGATTAACCGTTAAGTTTCCCGAAAACTTTTACGCCTTAATTGCTCAACGACACTTACAAGCAAGCCCCAAGGAAGAGAGAAGAAAATTTGGGATATCTGAAGAAATGGTTGCCGGGCTTCCAGAAACACGGCTATTGTTCTACGAGGATCAGTACATGCAAAAGTTTACCGCGAAAGTATTGAGAGTTTTGAACGATGAATATGTGGTTTTAGATCAAACATGTTTCTACCCTGAAGGTGGAGGACAACCACCCGACAGTGGGCACTTAATCTTCGGTGATACCTCTGCTGAAGTTGTCGATGTTCAAAAAGTTGGGA
>DAZI01000076.1:22146-55802 GCA_002507245.1 Candidatus Bathyarchaeota archaeon UBA233 | reverse complement strand
GTGGTGGGGTCGCGGGGATTTGAACCCCGGATCGCCAGCGCCCCAGGCTGGTATCCTAGTCCAAACTAGACGACGACCCCACGGGAATAAGTTATTTGAGGCTTTCTAAAGAGTTTTTTGTCTTGTGTCTCAACCGTGTATTCAGAATATATCTCCTTAAGGCTTTCCGCTTCTTTAACTTTGTTAGTTGCTTTCGGATTTAGTCATGTTTCTTTTGTATAACATTTTTCAAGCAATCAAAAATGTACAAAGTGCACATAATGATTTTTATTTTCTGAATATGTTTATCCATAAGAATGCTGTAATAGAGGATGCAAATACGGTTAAGATAACTTGAGTTAGGCTATTCCATATTCCAAAGAGACGAGCCCAAGGCACCCACCACCAAGTGACGTTGTTGGGCGGTAGTCCTCCTGCCCAAAGAACATAAAACATGACGTCTTGCAGTCCGCCTATCATAAGCAGATTTATGGTAACAATTAGTCCGAAAGAAATTTTTAGATCTTTTGCAGTTTTGTTGGAGCTTAACCAGTACATTAAGCCCATTACTACTGAAAAAAGAATGAATGTGGCAGTGTAGGTGATCCAGTATTCATTTGCCCATTCATAAGAAAATTTAAGCCCGTAATGATATAGGGTTCTATGGACAATAAAGTCTATTCTTGACATTAAGCAAAAGAATGAAAGCACTGAAAGTGCCACTACGAGTCCTTTCAGATTATTTGACACCTGTGTTCACTTGGTTAGATCTGACAAGGTGGACAAAGGCATGGTGAAATTTAAAACAAGTTTCATTGTATGAAATATCATTCAGTTCGTTTTATGTTATGCTCTGAATCCGAATAAGGATGTTTTATTCCAAGTAACTTCTGCCTAAAACGAGGAGGCAAGTATTAGAGATACTTGGCATCCAAAAGATGTTCTAAAATTATTGATCACTTTCCATGGATTTTCTCAGGTATTATTTTTCTTTCAAGCAGTTCATCCATACTGCCGCTTCGATATCCTTGAAGATCCATAGTCACATACTTGAAGCCTAAGGCTTTCAATTTTCCGGCGATTGTATCCATTAATTGTTCATTGTAAAGCAGTTTCCGTTCATTTCTACCTACTTCTACTCGTGCGATATCTCCATGATCGCGTACTCGTAATTCTTTTATTCCAGTAAGCTGTTTGATTGTTTTTTCCGCTTCCGCTACTCTGCGCAGTTTTTCCTGTGTTATCCTTTGCAAGTATGGAAATCTGGATGAGAGACAAGCCATTGAGGGTTTTTCAGCTGTAGAGAGCCCCAGCATTTTTGCGAGTTTTCTAACATCATTTTTTGTTAAACCGACATCTGCGAGAGGACTAAACACTCCTTCCTCGATTAGAGCTAAGGCTCCAGGCCTATGACCCTTTAAGTCCTCTGCGTTTGTTCCATCCACTATTGCGGCTAGATTATGTTCTCTCGCTAGCCTCTTCAATTCAGAAATAAGTTCCTTTTTGCAATAGTAACATCTTTCTGGCGGATTTTCCGCAAAATTCGGATTCGAAAGTTCATTGACCTGAATTATTAAATGTTTAACCCCAATTTCTTTTGCTATTTTCTTCGCTTCTTCAAGCTCTCCCGGAGGTAAAGTCATGGAGTCAGCAGTTACCGCTAAAACTTTGTCGCCTAACGCGATTTTGGCGAGTTTAGCTACTAAGGAACTGTCGACTCCGCCTGAAAGAGCAACTAATACGCTTCCTTTCTCTTTTAGCTTTGAGATTACCTTTTCCATTTTTCTCTTCAAGAACTCTTCATTTACGTTCTCTTTCATTTGTTCTCACCTTCTGACAAAACTTTGGTTGTTTCACATTTTATCAGGTTTAAAATTTTTCTTAATGACTTATTCGTTTTACTTGCGATGCGTTTCGCATCTTCATATTCAGGTTTTATCTGAATTATTTTTCCATCTTGATCTCGCGCTATTTTTACGGCTACTTTCTCACGGATTCCATCAACATTAACCTCGATGTGAACTATTTGCCTACTCAGAACAAATCGGTTATACGGAACAACTCTAACGCCTAAGGTTCCTGTTTCTTCCATAAGTATCCTAGCGAGAGGTTCTACATCCTCCTTGCTAACAATAACTCTTAGAATATGACCAGGGCGGTTCTTTTTCGTAATGGTAGGTACGACACTAACGTCTTTAGCTCCTTTTTCTAGCAGCCTGTTAATGGTGTAACCAATGATTTCTCCTGACACATCGTCCAAGTTTGTTTCGAGAACATAAATTTTATCAAGAAGGAACGTTTGACCATATCTTTCTCCTAAAAGAATTCTTACAACATTTGGAAACTCCTTAAAGTCCTTGGCTCCTGCACCGTAACCTGTCGATACAGGCCTCATAGGAGGATAGAATTGCACCACCTCGTCGACCATATTAACCAGCAAGGCAGCTCCAGTTGGAGTTGTAAGCTCAGTGTTAATCGAACCGCCACTAAAGGGAAAATTATTCATTCGCAGTATTTCCAAAGTAGCAGGAGCTGGACTAGGGACAATACCATGAGAAAAATTGAATAAGCCTCCGCCAACCGCAGCTGGGGTGGAATAAATTCTAGCCTTTTTTAAGAAACCCAAATCTTCAAGAGCTGTTGCCGCACCTATAATGTCTGCTAAAGTATCTGCAGAACCTATTTCGTGTAAATGAACTTTTTCAAGATTTTCCCCATGGATTTTTGATTCCGCTTCAATCAACGTTTCTAACGAGGAAACTGCAAAACTGTAAGCTTCGTGTGAAAGTTTAAGATTTTTTAGACAATTTAAAAGAGCGGTTTTAAGCTCACCGCCCGTTCTTTGTTTAAGAGTTTCCTTTATAGTTACGGTTACTTTCTTCGCGGAAAATCCACATCTGGTAACATCATGAACTGACACTTCCAGCTGATTACAGCCTCGAAGGTAATCTTTTATTGACTGTATAGCATTGACAGTTTTCTTGATGTCCGCGCCCAAATCTATTAGGGCGCCTAAGAGCATATCACCGGATATTCCAGCAAGCTGACAGTCAATGACTACAACATTATCACGGTTATTTAGCATAACAATCACATATGCCTCAAAGTTTCATTTAAATAATAAGAAGTTAAGGGTACATGGATATTAAGAGGTTACGGAATGTTAGAAATTCGAGAAATATTAACCAAACTTATGAAAAAAGAAATATCAATCCAAGAAGCAGAAAAACTTGTTAAACTTACAGCCATTGAAGAGATAACAGAACTGGCAAAGATAGATATACACAGACACCTCAGAAAAGGGGTTCCCGAGATAATTCTTGCCGAAGGAAAAACGCCAGAAGAAGTAAGAGAAATCGCTATCAAAATTCTAGAACGAACAGGACGAGTAATTATAACCCGATTAGACGAACAACAAACTAAGCTACTTCAAAAAAGCGTTTCAGACGATGTGGAGGTTAAGCTTAACAAGAAAGCGAGGATTCTGGTGATTAAAAAGAGGGGTCTTGAAATCAAAGGAGGGGGAAAGATAGGTATTTTAACCGCTGGAACAGCCGACATTCCAGTTGCTGAAGAAGCTCGGGTAGTCGCTGAAGAAATGGGATGCGAGGTAACTGTAGCGTATGATGTCGGTGTAGCAGGACTTCATAGGCTTATTTCACCGCTAAAAGATTTCATACAGAAAGACATAGATGTCCTCATAGTTGTTGCAGGAAGAGAAGGCGCTTTACCATCTGTGGTAGCCAGCCTAGTTGACATTCCAGTCATAGGTGTTCCAACATCAATCGGATATGGATTTGGCGAAAAAGGATTAAGCGCGTTAATGGCAATGCTGCAAGCATGTTCATTAGGCCTAGCGGTGGTTAACATTGATGGAGGAGTAGCTGCGGGAGCTTTGGCAGCGCTAATTGCAAACAAAGTTGCATCGAAAACAAATAGAGAATAATGCTTATTGATTTTTTAGCAATTTAACTGCGAAGACTAGTAAAATCGCTTTACAGCATTATGGAGTTGAAGATAAATCTAAGCCCGAAGAAAATTAAAACTACGTTAAAAACGAGCATAATCAATCGATACCATTTTGATGGAACTACGAATTTGCAATCCACTATAGACAATGAGGGAAACGCCTCCGACAACTCCAATCAAAGTTTTCAAGTGTATATTATCTATGACAGTGAAAAACCCAAAAGCTAATAGCATAACAAGAGTGAACTCAACAAGCGTATGAGCTATTGAAAATACGAACCCGCTTTTGGCTCCTATCCTTGCACCATGTGACAGGTTAGCGAAGAATAGAGGACCTGGGGCGATGGCGCCTGAGCCTGTCACTAAGATTATAGTTACTATAAATTCCAGTAGTTCCATAAATGGTAAAGCAATAAATTATAATAATAAATTTCCTAAACTTTTAACATGCAACACTTTGTTCACTGTTAATAAAAGTAGTTAAGCTACTGCATCGATGATATATAGGGAATTGTTTTGTTCAAAGGTAGCAAGGTTTAGAATAAATCCAAGCTTGTCATATAGAATTTGTTACCGTAAACCTTTTAGAACGTTATGTTTTTCAACGCTTTTACCATGATGAGGTCATGGCTTTTTTCGTAGACGTTATAGCCTTCAGTTTGGTAAGTTTTTAAGATTTTATTGTTTAACACCATTCGGTCGCGAACAGCTATTTTCGCTTTTCCTTCAACTAAGCGTAAGAGTTGTTTTGTGGTTTTTGTAGAAGTGGCGGCAAGCTCAAGGACGTCTATTACTCCCCGGTTTTCTTTGAATATAATATATCCGTTTTCGAGTAAGATTGAGTTTTTAGAGCGGAGCCTCCAACGTCTTTTGATGGCTTCTACATATTTTTTGTCGCGGATAGCGAAACCGGTTTTTCCCATGGAAGATTTATTGTAAATTTCTAGAAGTTTGTTCCAGTCAATTTTTTTCTTTTCTGTTTTTACTTGTCTTGTTCGAGGTTTTTCTTTGCAGATTAGCTTGTAGGCATTAGGGCACTGAGATGCATCAGTATAACCTAGTTTGCGATATAGATAGTAGGCTACAATGACTCGGCTGGTGCATAAAAAGGCGAACCGGTAGTCTTTTTCGTAGAAATACTGGTGAGCATTTTCCATCAAAGCCTTGGAGATTCCTCTCCGAACATGGCTAGGAAGAGTTGCTACACCCCATATTCCGCCTGCAGGCTCTACTTCGCCTTCCAAGTTTCGAGTAGTTAAATCCATAACTCCGACAAAACCAACAACATGATCGTTTTCTACAGCTGCATAACCTATTGGGGTTTTCTTTAACCTTGGGTCCTTCTTTATTGTATTCTCGAATTTTCTTGGATGAAAAGCCCAATTGAAGGCTTGGTCCATCAATGGGAGGAGATCTTCTTTCTTTGGGATTTCTTGGTATGTTAGGATCTTCACGGTTTTCTCCTTGGTGAATGTATTAAGGAAAATGATGAATAAGTTTTATGTAATACAGTAGGGGCTTCTTTTCTGGTTGGCAAGTTTGAATAGTTCGGTTATTTGTTGTTGGGATGCGCCATTTCTTAAAGGTGTCAGAATGTCGATTAAGTTATTATTGGTCATTAAGCATGTTTTGAGTTTTCCGTCACTTGTTAACCTTATTCGGGTACAATGGGCACAGAATTCCGTGTTTTCTATAGGCGGAACTATTTCAACCTTAACGTTTGGCAAGTGGTATACAAGTCGGTTATGCATAAGGCTTCTGGCTTCGATTTTTAACGCTTTGTGTTCGAGTTCCAAGGCGATTTTGTTTAGGTCAATGTAATGCTGAGCGAAAAATTCTTTGGCTATGTTTATGGGTTCAAGTTCGATTAGCTGCAGAATTGTTCCTGTTTGCTCAGCAAATCTGATCATTTGCCATACTTTGTGATCATTTATCCCTTTCAATAAAATCATATTAAGTTTAACTGGGTAAAGTCCAGCTTCCACAGCGGCTTTAACTCCATCTAGAACGTGATTTATTTTCCCACCTGTCAGTTTCTCATAGGTTTCTGCATCCAAGGTGGGAAGGCTTATGTTTACACGTTTCAGCCCTTTATCGTGGAGTTTTTCGGCTAGGCTTGCTAAAAGGGTTCCGTTGGTGGTCATCGATAAATCTTTCAAACCTGGGATAGAGGATATTCCTTCGACAATTTCTAGAATATCCTTGCGTAATAGGGGTTCACCTCCAGTTAGTTTCACTTTAGAAATTCCTAGCTTTACCGCGACTTCAGTTATCTGAACGACTTCCTCAGCACTCATTTCAGCAAATTGATTAATCCTTCTTTCTTCTCCTTCCATGTGACAATATAGACATTGTAAATTACAATTTTGAGTTAGAGCTATTCGGAGGTTCAGAAGTGGACGACCAAAGTTATCCTTTAACATTTCTATTGTTCTTTCCTTCTTGTTATTCTTGCGAGTGCTTGAGGATATGCGAGGCTTCGGGCAATATAAGTTTTTCAAAACAAAGTTTCACAGCGTTAGGTGAACCTGGAATGCAGAATACAACTTTTCCTTTTGCAATACCTGCGAAAGCGCGTGTTAGGATAGAGGCAGAACCTATTTCCTCGTAGCTTAGCCATCGAAAAAGTTCACCAAATCCAGGTAGAGTTTTCTCCATGAAAGGTTCCACAGCTTCGATGGTTACATCTTTTGGGCTTATTCCGGTTCCGCCCGAGAAGACAACTACATCCACATTCTTTGAGTCTAATACTTTTTTGAGGGCTGATTGTATGAGTTCTTTATCGTCCGGAAGCAATGTTCGGAAAGCCAGTTCTTGTCCAGTCTGTAGCAGAAGATTGGCGATTAGTTCACCTGATTCATCCTTTACTTTTTTCCCAGCTTTGAAAGCTTGGTATCTGGAAGTGGTGCAGATGAATACTCCGAAGCGAAGCCTACGGGGTGCTTGTTTTTTGTGCTCTTGAGTGGTTTTGCTCATTTTCAACTTTCCTCTTAGTCTTCGCTTTTTACTTTGCGGATTACTTGAATTGTTTCAATAGCCGTGAAAGGATACTGCCCAGTAGCGTTTTTTTCGTATTGCTTCACCATGTCCCAAATCGTTAGTAGAGCAACAGATGTTGCAACGAGTGCTTCCATTTCTACGCCAGTTTGCGCACGGGTTCGAACGGTCGAAGTTACTTTTATCGTGATTTCGTCTATTACTTCGATCTCTACTTTCACGTTCGTTAAAGGAAGAGGATGGCAAAGAGGAATAATCGTTGGAGTGTTTTTTGCCGCTAGAATTCCGGCAATTTTCGCCGTGTAAATAGGATCACCCTTCGCTATCGTACCTTTTTTGATACGTTCAACTGTTTCAGCTCTTAACTTCAGTTTTCCAACAGCCACAGCCTCACGGAAGATCTCAGGCTTTGTTGTTATGTCAACCATGCTCATACGGCGTTCTAACCTCCCTTTGCTTTAAAATTTTGAAGGGATAACTGCCCCTTCAACTTTTCTGAATACTCTTGTTGAGAAGATCTATCTTGTTCTTTGGGAGTCCCCATTTTTAGTATTTGATGCTGAATGATGTTCAAAGAGTTTCTTATGTTAGTCAAAGCATTTTCGATGACTCTAAGCGAAGAATAGATAGACTGGATTTGTTTGGAAAACTGTTCAAAGAATGGTTTGGTTTCTTCTGGAACTTTTATAGTTAGAACTTGCCCTTGGGATTCACAAATTAGACGAATTTTCAAAAGGGTATTGATTAGTGGAGATGGATTGTCCCGTATCTCTTTAGTTAAGATTAATAAATCTGAGCCATCAGTTAGAGCCTTACGAAGTTGATCTAAGGCTAAGCGAGAATTAGCCAAAGGGTCAGTTGTTTTTTGGAGTAAAATATCTTTGAAGGTAATAAATGTTTGTGTAACGTTTTGGCAACGTCGTTTGATGGTATGGGCTTTTTCCGGCTTTAGCGTAAGGAGTTTCTCTTTTATTTGTTCAATTAAATCTGAAAGTTGGTTTATGTCTGTTTCCGTTTTATTTAGGAGCTCTTTTGGAGGGGCTCTGTCAGAAATTTCTCCGGTGGCTATCTGTGTGGCAAGTTTTTGGAGAATCTGTTCTAAGGCGTTTATTTTTGCGTTAAGTTCTTCGGAGATCAATACATGTCCCTTCTTTATCTGGTTATTTTTGGTCGGGATTTTGAGTTTGTTCCCAGAGTTCGAAAAGGGTTTTTATCACTTTCACTTTCGGGTTTTTGTCATTTAGTCTGTAAATACGTATTCTTCCAAATCGTTTATGCTCGACTAGGTTAAGATTTTCCAAGAACTGTAGATGTTTAACGGCGGTTGTGTGGTTCAGTCCCGTACGTTTGGTTATTTCTGAAAGGTGTAGTTTTTCCATCTTTGTCAAAACCTTTAGGATGCGAAGTCTCCCTTTGGAAGAGAGGACTTCCTCTATAGCCATTATCACTCAGCCTCTTCTTTTAAGCTTTTATAGAGTTCTTTTTCTAGTTGAAACGCTGGAATCCAAGGTAGAGAAATAATAGTTGTTCTCCCCTTAGAGCCTGTTGAATCTTTACGCGTGTGGGTTACTCCTATAACAACAAACTTTTGCAGGTATTTCCAAAGTTGTGTGTGCTTATGAGCTTTCTCGTTGAATTCCTCGCATATAACTTTGTAATTTTCTTCGGCTTCGCCCATGGAGATATAGGCTTTGCCCGTTTGATTGAAGGCTTTAGCTATGCCTAGTAGAAAGAGTTTCTCGTGGAGACTTAATGAAGCAATATCGCTTTTTCTAATGGTTGGATATACACTTGCAGTTGCCATTCGTACACATTCTGGGGTAACAACGCTTAGTTGGTTAGCATCCGCATATTTGCCGGCCCTCCATAACAGCTCAATAGCGTAACGGGCGTTTCCATTTTCAGCTTCAGCTAATTCCGCCACGAAGCTAACGGTGTCCGATGAAACTGTGTTTGATTTAAAGGCTAAGTTCACGCGATCCTTTAATATATCTTCTAGTTGTTGTTTGGAATATTCGGCTAGAGTGATGATATTGTTTTGAAGTGTACTTCGAGTACTATCATCAAGTTTTTCCAAAATTGATAATTCACGAAGTATGCATATCAGTGAAAGCCTATGTGGACGGTTAGGCGAACGAGTTTCTTGTAAGCGAGTAAGTTGATAGATTGGATCTGAACCAGCTTTCTGGATTAGATATTCCAGCTCGTCAAGTGTGAGAATTACGTGAGCATTTTCTTCATCTAAGGCCTGCACTAAGGTTTGCAGAAGCTCTTCAAGCGAGTAACCACGAACAGGAAAATTCGAATAAAAACGTTGCAGAATTCGTTGTAAAACATAAAGCATGTTTCCTCTACATTCACGGCAGTTTACATGTACGTAATGAAAATTAATGTTTCTTTTCTCAGCTTCCCGGGAAAGCTGCAATCCGAAAAACTGAGTTAAAACTGTTTTTCCAGTGCCAATCTTTCCAGCAATCAGAACGCGTTGGCTCATTCTCCCCGGGAAACGAAGAATAAAGCTGAAAAATTGATTTAACAAGTTAAGCTCTGCTAGCCTATGCAATAGCCTTGACGGTATGTAGTTAATGTCAAGTTTTGTCTCGTCCTTGAATACTGTTGAGTAGCTTGACAATTCTGAGATTCCCAAAATAAACTAAAGTTAGACTCATTAAAACATTTGCACCTAGGAGATTGGGGGCGAACAAAGGGCTCCGAAAGTTAATTTCTAGATTTTTGTTCTAGAATATTTCCATATAAGAAATAATGGAAGAAACGAAACACCACTTAAAAGAACGAAAGCCCTCTTCTAGCATAGAAAACTCTTCTAAAAGAGGAATATAGAATTGAATCCGTGGGGGCCAAATCCGGGTCAAAAACGAAGAGATAAACTATACATAATAGCTGAAATCCTAGAAATAGCAAGGGAAGGGACCCTTAAAACCCAAATAATGTATAGGGCAAACCTAAGTTTTACACAGCTGAATCAATACTTGGACTTGCTTACAAAGATCAAATTACTAAGTATAACTCAAGAAAATGAGAAAAAAGTTTATACTACGACAGAAAAAGGAATGAGATATCTGCAAAACTACAGAGAGATAACAAAGCTTCTCACACCAGAGAACAGAAAAAACGGGAATACAAAAATTCCACCACCTCACCTGCTTAGAAAAAACTAACTGTTAAATACTCACCGTTTTTGTATTGCACATAGAACCACATATCCTTTTAGCTCTCCATCTGACACTCTTAGGATCTTCAATCCAGCTTTTTCCAATAATGTCTTGAATTCTTTCCATGAAAAACTCTTTTTTAATCCAGTAACAACTACTTTCCCATAAGGCTTGGATATACGGATAATTTCTCTTAACGTTCTGATAGGATCTGGCATGTTTTGTAGCAAAGTGAAAGCAAAAACCACGTGAAAGATGTTCTCTCTGAAAGGAACGTAGTCTGCATCTGCCCGAACTAAAGAGAACTTGCCAACGTCCGATGCTTGCTTCTTTGCTAGCTTTAAGACAGCCAGAGATAGGTCTAAACCAATCAGCAACTTAACTTTTCCGTTAAGGAAATTAAAGAGGAGACCTGTTCCACATCCTAGGTCCAAAACAGCGAATGAGGATTTTATCATTAGATGTTTTAACGCCGCTTTCATCTTTGCCTCTTGTTCCATAGAATATTGCTCATTGTAAGTTTTCGCTGTTTGATCATATCGCAACATTACTCTGAGTTTATGCTGGAAGCTTTCCATATCCCTCACAAATCTTATTTGTATCTAATCTCCTCTAAAATTTTGAAGAAATTTGAATCCATCTAAGTCTGTGGTTACATTACAAAACCCATCTATGGAAAAAGCAAAAGAATCAATAAAAGAAGCTTTAGCGAGGCATAAATGCCTAATAGTTGTTGGGAATTGCTGGGTGGAATATTCCGGAAGAGCCAGTTCCAAGCTAGAAAGTGGAGAGCGCATTTTGATAATTAAAGAGGATGGCTCATTGCTAGTACACAGGGCTAAGGGCTATGAGCCAGTAAATTGGCAACCACCCGGATGCCTATTCCAAACAGATATGGAAGGCGATTTACTCATAATTAAAGCCATCCGCAGAAAACCCTATGAGCGTGTGAAAGTGGTCTTTGACAAGGTTTACATGATTTCCATGCTTAGTTTGAGGGACACTGGAGAGTTTTCACTTTATGCTAGCGAAGAAGACATGCAAAAGGCTATACTTGCTGAACCACAACTTATTGAAGAAGGCTTCAAGCCAATTGCTTACGAAAAGAAAATTGAGCCAGGTTTTGTAGATGTTTATGGTGTGGATAACAAAGGAAACTTTGTAGTTGTTGAAATTAAACGAAAAACAGCTGGACGAGAAGCTGCTTTACAGTTAGCTAGATACGTAGAAGCTGTAAAAGGAATAGTCAATCGTCCGGTACGAGGAATACTTATCGCACCCAGTTTAGCTAAGGGAGTCCAACGAACCCTCAACGCATTAAACTTGAACTTTAAAGCTTTAGACCCTAAAAAATGCGCTCAAGTCTTAAAGCGTTCGGAAATGCGAAAACTAGCTGAATTTTTCGAAAAAGGATAATGGTTTAGAATTTAAGAAGGGATAATTTACGGATGGCAGTTGAAAGGCTAAGATGAAGGTTTAATTCCATGCCTTTCGTGAACTAGCCACTTTTTGATCAAGTCTCTGACTTCTTCAAGAAATTGATCGTCATGCTCTAAACTTAAAAATTGAGCTCTTAAATCCTCGAAACCTTCAGGCATTTCTATCTTTATAGTTATGAATGGTTTCCCCATGGCCATTTCGAATTCCTTCTTCGTTTCCTCATATTTTTCCTCAGACTTTATTTTCTTCGACCTGAACCAATCCTTAATTTTCATCATTCACACACCTATCAACTTGAATCTAACAACCAAATAGAGGGCTGAAAAAGCAAGTTGAATTACGGTAGTGGCTAACCCAATTTTCGTGAATTCCTTGAAATTCACACTTATTCCTTCTCGTTTCAATGCTCCAATGGCCATGACGCATACGGTTCCACTGAAGGGTGTAGCCGCGCCTCCTAAGTTTGTTCCCAAGACTAACGCTGACCATATAGGAATGGAATTTATTCCTTGGAATACTTGAGAGTTTATTATAGGCGTAAAAGTTAAGGCAACAGCTACATTACTTATAACCATGCTTGCAAGTCCGGTAAAGAATAATGTTAGAATTGAAGCATTAAAGGAATTTTGCCCAGCAAGTTGGAAAAGCTGAACTGAAAAATCGTTGATAATCTTAGTTTTCTCCAGCCCACTGACTATAAACATAAAGCCGGCTATGAAAAACAAGGTTTCCCAATCCAATTCTTTGAAGATTTCAGCAGGGTCAATTTTAGTGAGAGCTAGAGCTATGATAGCACAACCTAAAGCAACTCCCTCCGGCCCTATTTCAAGTCTTTCCAGTGTTAAGAAGAGGAATATAAGCAATAAGAGAATGAACAATGATTTGTAGAAAAGTTTCTTGTCTGTTACTGTTTCCAATGGGTCATATTCTGGAAGGGGTTTTTTATCTCCAAGCCTGGATTTGAAGAGGAAGTATAGGGTAATGATAGTTAGTATCCACAATGATATTTCACAGGGCGCTAAATAGATCAGAAATTCAGTAAAGCTCATCCCAGACTCCATACCAATTATCATGTTGCTTACGGATCCAATCAATGTGCTTGTTCCACCAAGGTTTATCATAATTGTAGCTGACAGAAAATAGGGAACGGGATCATAGTTTAGAAGTTTAGTTATTGTTGCGATTGCTGCAGCCATAAGCAACATGGCTGTGGGATCACTTAAAAACATGGAAACAACAGCTGAGGCTATACAAAGGAAAACAAAAAGCATCCCAGGACTTCCACCGGAAAGTTTAATGGCATATAACGCTGCAACGCGGAATAAACCACTTCTTTCAGCGATTTCAACTACAACCATTGTACCAATGATTAACAGAAGGAGCCGTATATCTACGAAGCCTAGAACCTCGTCATAGGTGAAAGCACCGTATTGAATTCCAAACCAAGCAGTAAGCAGGGCCCCAGTTAGGGCTGCAAGAGACATAGGTGCAAGTTCTGTAGTTGAAATAAGAATTGTTAGGAGGTAAATGAGAAGGAAGATTATGGTTGTTGAATCCATCTCATTCCTCCTCGCTTTTTTCAGCTATACTTGCAAGGCGTTCAGCTAATAATTCGGCTTTCTCTTCAATTATTCGATAAAGAATTCTCCCAATATCATAGATTAATAATAATATGAAAATTAGCGCAATATAAGTCATAATTGTTCTGAGCAAACTTCCACTTTCAAACGCGGTTAGTATGGGCGAGAGGGCGGTTGTTATCAAAATTATTATTATTATGTAAATGACTTCTCTCGCAGCCCTTTTAGAAGATTTCTCTTCTTTTATTCCTAACCGTTTAACGATAACATCTATTACTATATCGCCTATTACCAGCGTATCAGCTAAAGCGCGTATAAGGAAAATTGCCGTAGAAACCATAGTGGTTATCCACACGAACAAACCAGCATCGACGTTAAGACCTGGGATATCTATACCGCGAAGTGTTGGGGGAATGGTAAAGCCTATTATCATGAAAATGAAAGCCATGATCAGACTCATCGTGATCCGTGGAAACCTACGACGGATTTCCTCCCCCATAGACTCCATTTGGGTTCACCGAATTCGCTTTTTTAGATATGGGCTTACGTTTAACGAATTAAAATCATGTGTCGGGATGCAGCTCGAGGGTTAACCATGTTGATGGCGATTTATAAGAATTTTCGTTGCTGCAGCAATTTGGATTACAGGAAAACCATAATCATACTAAATTAATGTTTTACGTAAGGTTCTAAGCTCTCTTTCTGAAAGCCAACCATCTTCTCTAAGCTGTTCTAACCCTTCTTTAATCCTCTCACGTAGGTTTCTGGTTCGTAGGAGATTTGCCTTATTCCCTGCTTCCTCTATTTCTCGTTTGAATACGGCGTTCTTCTCCATTAGTAATATAAGCTTATTTAATAGAGGAGAGAGAGATTTAGTCCTGGGGTAAAGAAGTTGATTAATTTTTTTCTTACCAAGCACTCCTTTAATTTTTGTTGATGCGCTTATCGAGTTTATTATGGCTGGAGGAAATGATACATAGCGCTTTTGGGATTCTGCCTGAAAACATGCCAAGTAAAATGGTACATGAACACGAACACATTTTCGCCTTTTCTGATTTAACCCTATTTTTTCAAACTGCACAAGAGTAGCTTCTCGAAGTTTTACTAACATGTCAACCTTGTTGATTATCTCCGTAGTTAGCTCTTCAAGTTTCTCCATTTCCTTTCTATAAATCTGGATTCTTGCATCCCTCGAGGCTTCTATATCCATTAAATCTTTTTCTATTTCAATAATTTCGGCTTCACACTGAGACCTTATGTTGAAAACTTCAATTTTCTTTTCACTTTCCTTTTCCTTTATCTTTTTTTCAGTTTCTTTGAGTTGTTCCTTAATTTTGGCTAGTTCTTCTTTGATTTTTCTCAGTTCTTCTTTCCATTTTTCTTCGCTTACTTCATCTTTGTTAATTCTAGAAGTTTTTATTTCAGCTTCACAGTGTTCCATTTTGTTTAGCGTCTGTTTTAGCTTTTTTTCCATTTTCACCTTCTCTTGTTGAAGTTGATAAAGTTGTTTTTCGAATTCCTTTGAAATCTTTGTTATTTGGGCGTCATATTTTTCGCGAACTCGCTCTACTTTTTGTTTGATAGCGGTTTCTTTCTTTTCAAGCTCTTCATCGAATTTTTCTTGGATCTCTTTGATCTTATTGCGTAGTGCCTTGATGTAATTACCAGTTATGGTGTTAAGCTGTTTCATTGTTTTGCATAAGAAGTTAATTTCCTCAGTGAATTGATTTCTTAGACTTTGAAGCTCCTTTTTTGTTATGATTACTTCTTCTTCATCCAAGGTTGGTGAAAGCACAACCATTTCTGATGGAGGAGAGTCTATCTGCGTAGCTTCAGACAAATAACCGCTGAACTCATTTAGAAAATCCGGATTAGCTATGAGTCCATCTATTGTCTTTTCTATCTCGTTTTCAGGAACCCGAAAATAGTTTAGATTATCAGTCAGAAAAGTTAGGTAAGTTTCTTTTGTTTTAGAACTTCTTTCAAGGTTTTCAAGAAAAACTTTCACGTTTGGAATGTTTTTATAGGTTATTGTATGTGAAGAAAAGTTTAACCCGTCCAAGAGTAGAGTTGTATCACCTAGGGGTATAAGCCAAAATGGATAACAAATTTTGGCTAGAAATAGAAGTTTTTCTACTGGCTGTTTGGAAAAGAGACCGCCGCCTTTTTTCCTTTGCTCTTCAGCCAGACAGAAAACTGCTGCTTTTTCCATTTCCTTAGTAAAGGGTTCGCCTCGTTTTGGAGAGGGAACAGCGTAGGGAACTAGAAATTCCATAAAGTTTAATTGCAAGATTTTCACATACTCCAAGTGGCTTCTTCTCACATTTTAGAATGGTTTCCTTTAAATGTGTTATGAAATTTCCGTAACAAATAAGATTTGACCGAGTTTTAATAATTTTAAAGGTAATTAAGCTAGCAACGCTTCCTAAGAGGAAGCCAAAGACAAGATAGATGAAAGACCAAGATGTACTGTAAGGTTCTTTTTCCTTTCTGTTTCCGGTGTCTATTTTCAGATGATCTTGCGTGTTAAAACTTTGTTTTACTTTAAAGACTGTGTGAAGGAACGTTTCTCCACGTTCCATAGAGGGTTCTATAGCGGTGGATTCCAGCCATTCATTCCAAGAAGTTATCATGACCGTTTTCAAGTCTTTGTCGGCATAATTAAATGCGGTAGTTAACATTCTTTCAAACATGGTTTCGCTGGGAGTTAGTTCTATGCCTTGTTCAAAATGCTTTGTTGTGTCAAAGCCTGGATAAGCATTTGGAATAAACTTAATCCCTATACTTTCAGTAGTCAAACGCCATTTAGGATAATATTCCTCAGCCTCAGTTAAGATTTTGTTCCAATTTTTAGTAGGGTTAGAGAAGAAATAATTTGTAACAGCGTCAAGAGAATTGAATAAGTAAGAACCTGTGTTAGGAGGAATTGGTTCGCCGCCTAAATCGCCGATGAGATAAAGGTTTATCTGTTTTCGCAAGGCGGTGAAAAAGTTTTGCGTAGTTGTGGTTCCTAGAGTATTGTATATGTATGGAAGATTGTAAATGAATAGAACGGGTTTTCCGTCAATCTTCAAATAACTTGGATGGATGAAGTAATTTTCTGCGGCGTAATTTATGTCTTCAAGAAAAATTCGTGTGAAGTTTTCATTCGCTTGAAGAGCAGCATTTAGAACAATAACTGATTCATAGAAAAGGCAAAACTTGAAGGTTTCTAGATGTTTTGCCTTCAAAAGGCCATTTTTAAGGTTGTCGTTTATGTGACGGTGATCATACCAGTCCCATGTTCCAAGCCATGAGACTGAAAAGAAATTTATCCCATGTTGTTTGGCCAATATAATATGCTTGTCTGCCACTGATGAGTTGCCCGAATCATATTCGCCTAATAAAGGCGTATATTTAACTCCTTCTTTCCAATGGTTAATGTAAGGGGACGGTAACCCCCACCAAATATAGTAATATACTCCAACTTTGAAGCCATTCTCATTAACAGCTGTGTAGCTGTTTCTAGAGGTACATGCAGCAAGGAGAGTTGCTATAAGCAATGTAATAATCAGTTTAGAAATTTTTAGGGACATAACAACCCATCAGTTCTTAGGTAGACCATTAAGATAAAATTAACTTTTAGTTAAAGTAGGCAAAAATTATTAGGTCTAAGAAAGATTAAGATGAAAATAGTTGAAACTTTCAGTATGGAAAGGGCTTTGAATGCAGTTTCATTCGAAATTATTGGGAATTGTTGGGAAGCCTAATGTTGGTAAGTCTACTTTCTTCAGTGCGGCTACTTTAGCTCCAGCTGAAATAGCTAATTACCCATTCACTACAATTAAGCCAAATCGAGGAATGGGTTATGTACGTTCACCATGTGTATGCAAGGAGTTTAAAGTAAGAGATAATCCGGTTAATTCCCTGTGTATAAATGGGATGCGACTAATTCCTGTGGAGCTTATTGATTGTGCTGGACTTGTTCCAGGGGCATGGCAGGGCAGGGGATTAGGGAACAGATTTTTGGACGAGATAAGAAAGGCAGATGCTTTGATCCATATAATAGATGCCTCTGGATCCACAGATTTAGAAGGTAAAGTGCTCAAACCGGGTGCGCATGATCCAGTGGAAGATGTGAAATTCCTTGAGGTCGAAATAACAATGTGGCTTGCCAATATACTAAAACGAGATTGGACAAAACTAGCTAGAACTATTGAATCAGGTGGAAAGGATTTGCTTTCGACACTAGAGGAGAGACTAAGTGGATTAACCATAAAAAGGACGCATATTTTCGAGGCTCTAAGAGTCACCGGATTAAATCCGGAAAGACCAGCAAGTTGGACAGAAGAGGATTTCTTAAAATTTGTTGACGCCCTAAGGCGAATAGCTAAACCCATGCTAATAGTTGCAAATAAGATCGACTTGCCTTACGCAGAGGAGAACCTTCGAAGATTAAAAGAATTAGATTATATTGTGGTTCCTTGTTGTGCTGAGGCCGAACTAGCGTTGAGGAGGGCTGCCGAGAAAGAGCTTATAGACTATACACCAGGAGACTGCAATTTTACCATAAGTGCTCCAGAAAAACTGACTCAAGCACAAGTTAAGGCATTGGAAACAATAAGGGAAAAAATACTTGTTAGACATGGTTCAACTGGTGTGCAGCAAGCAATAAACACAGCGTTCTTCAAGCTTCTAAACATGATAGTTGTTTACCCGGTTGAAGACATTGAACATTTAACAGATCATGAGGGAAGAATTTTACCTGACGCTTACTTAGTTCCTTTTGGAACTACCGCTAGAGAGTTCGCGTATATAATACATACAGAGCTAGGAGACACCTTCATATATGCCTTAGAAGCGAGAGAAAAGAAACGGATAGGGGAAAACCATGTCCTAAAAGATAGAGATGTGGTTTCCATAATCAGCGCAAAGAAAAGAGTATAGATTTCTTTCAACGCCCAAATCGTCTCTTACGTTTCTGGTAGGTTCTAACGGCTCGCAGAAGGTCGATTTTGCGGAATTCAGGCCAGAACACATCTAGAAAGAAAAGTTCGCTGTAAGCGGATTGCCACAAGAGGAACCCACTTAGACGCTCTTCGCCCGAAGTTCGGATTATAAGGTCTGGATCTTGTTTAGGTAAATAAGAAGTATACAAATGTTTTTCAAACATCTTTTCAGTTATATCTCCGGGAGCGATTTCACCGTCATGAACCTTTTCCGCTATTTTTCTAGCGGCATCCACTATTTCAGCTCTTCCACCATAGGCAATAGCTATATTTAAGAAGTGTTTGTCGTAATTTTTTGTGCATTCTTCTACTTCAGCGATAAGTTTCTGGAGAGACTTGGGTAGAAGCCTAGTACGACCTATAACCCTTACACGAACCTTATTTTTATGAATACGTTCATCTGAGAAGAGTTTTTGAAGTTTTTCTTCTAGAAGCTGCATTATTTCATTAATTTCGCGTTTCGGTCTTTGAAAGTTCTCTGTGGAGAACGCGTAGAGCGTTACAGATTTAACTTTAAGGTCAAAGCACCAATCAAGGAGCTTTTCAACTTTTTCTGCCCCTTCTTTATGTCCCATCCAAGGATTAAGCGCCTTTTTTAAAGCCCACCTACGGTTTCCATCAAGTATTATTGCTATGTGTTCTGGCTTTTCACCGTTTTTTATTTGGTGCCAGAGCCATTTTTCATAGAGCTTGTAAATGCCGATTACCGATAGGAAACTCTTAAGCATTATTTGTTCCCGAACCTAGCCTGTGTTAACGCCTTAGCGCATGGGCAGTCACGCTTCTGAGGTAATACTCGAACTGTTTCAATTAAGATTTTCTGAAGAATAGGCATTACTTGTTCAGCTATTGTGTGAACTTCTTTTGTGCTTAACTCTTTTTGAATGCCAGCCGCCATGTTCGAAACGTAACATATTGTAGCATAGCACATTTCAAGCTCTCTGGCTAAGACAGCCTCTGGAGAACTAGTCATTCCTACCACATCGCAACCTAAACGGCGAAACATTTCAATTTCCGCTGGAGTTTCGAATCGTGGACCTTCGGTGCATACGATAACTGCTCGTGTTTGAACGTGAGGGTAAAGTTTTTTTGCATTTTCAATTAAGAGATGCCGAATCTGAGGGCAATATGGTTGAGAGAAATCTATGTGAGTAACTGGAGCATCATCATAGAAGGTATGTTTTCTAAACTTTGTGAAGTCAATCAAGTCGTGAGGGACTGCTAGGTCGGCTGGTTTAAATTTTGGGTTTATTGCACCTACAGCATTAGTTGCCAAAATTCTTTTCACGCCTAAGGAGTATAGGGCATAAATGTTTGCTCGGAAGTTTATTTTGTGTGGTGGAATAGCATGGTGAACTCCATGCCGTGGAAGGAAGGCTACCTTTCGTCCATGTAACATTGTCGTGAAGATTTGAGGGGAAACCCCATAGGGTGTGCCTAAACGTATGGTTTCAGCGTCCTTTACGAACTCTTCTAGTCCTGTTCCGCCTATTATTGCGATCTCAGCCTTCTTCTCCGAATTCCTCAATTTGTTCTTCCTTCCCCTTGAAAAAGTCATGGAAAGTTCGGTAGATAACAAAAACTATCAATATAGTGGCTATGGCTATTAAAACGCCTATTATTATTGAGAAAATTAGCCGTTCATAGCTTAGTTCCGGATTTTTCAATATTTCTGACGTTTCAACAAATATCTGTCTAGACCAAATGATAACGGAAACTATTACAGCAGTTCGTAATAGTCGAATATCTCGTTCAAAATACCATTTCACGGCTCTTCCAAAGAGCAAGACACAGACTCCAACAATTATTAAGTCTATAGAGCTTCCAATAAACCCTCCTGTGAGGGCCGGTACAAGAGCTGCCCACCCTCCTATGTTTTGGGGGAAAGTTTTTATTTCAGCTACAGCGCCATTCCACCCCAAGAAAATTCCTATAGTTACACATATGAAAGCTGTTAACGCCGAGAAGTTTGCAATCTGCACAGGCAAAGGCGGTGGCGAGTACTCTTTAATCCATTGGTAGACATTCTTAAAATACTTGTCGATTCCAAAGCCTTTGTAGAAGAGGTAAATGCCCAGCACCATCAAGAAGGCAATCCAGTAGTAATAGAGAAGATTAAAAACAGAGAGGATACTTAGGATTATAAGGAGTAAACCTGGTAGGCCTAGAACTATGCGGGAATAACGTGGATGCTCTAGCAGTATTTTTAGGTAACGAGTGAACAATGCAGCAGTTTCCTCGATGGATTTGCTATGTCGCACAACTATTCGACGGACTGATGAAACTGGAACCCTTGATTCGATTAGGGGGAGGACGGCTTCATCTGAATAGCCATCAGTTACTAAGATAACTTCGTTTGCCTTGAACTTCTCTAGGACTTCGTTAAGTTCAGTGACAAGTTTTCGGTCAGCACTTATACCGCCAAACTCCGAACCAGTAATGGTGGCTACTTGGAATATTTCATTCGATTTTCTCTCGCCATAAAGCCGGTCATAAACTCTTACACCCTCAAAGATTGCGTTAGCGTCGGGTTCCTCAGGATCTCGTAGAGCCAACGCGATGGCTGCATTCAGATTTTCTTCTCTTCCTAAAACCGGGGTTTTTATTCCAGCCTTTTTACCTAAATCGTCGTCCCTGTCTACACATAAAATTAGTATTCGTTTTTCCGCCCCTCCCGTAACAGCCATCACGTTTCGCCTTTTAAGCGTAAATGCAATGATATTAACACTTTAATCTTGTGTTTCAAGCTGAATTAACCTTCTGTTTGACTTATGTCATTTTCGGCGAGAATTTGGAATTCTTCCCAACTGAGTTTTTCGCCGCGTTTCAGTTTCTTTTTTGCATTTTCTATAAGTTTTTTACGTATTTCTAATTCATATTTCTGCTTTCGTTCCTCTTCGAGTTTGTGCAATTTCTCTTTTAGAGAGTTTATTTGGGTTAGGATCTGAGAGCATTTTTGGTGTATAGTTTGGGCTTGTTGGCGAAAGGTCGAATAGTTTTGATGAGCTATGTCAGATTCATTCCGTAACGCTTCGATTTTTTGGAGTTTTTCCAACATT
This sequence comes from Candidatus Bathyarchaeota archaeon UBA233, assembly GCA_002507245.1. GTDB lineage: Archaea > Thermoproteota > Bathyarchaeia > Bathyarchaeales > UBA233 > UBA233. The sequence goes on along the minus strand of DAZI01000076.1, from coordinate 34,617 downwards.
TGCCGGTGAAGTTTTTGGCTTTTCTCTGCTATTTCAGTAAGTTGTCTGTGATATTCTTTGACTTTTGTTTCTAGTGTTTTTATCTCAATTTGAAGTTCTAAACGTTGTTGTTGAAGTTGTTGAAGTTGCTTGTAGATAACTAGACCAGCGTTCACGTGCTTAACCTTTGCTATCAACTTCTTTTCTTCCTCAAGAGTCAGTGGAGTTGTTTGGATTTTCCATTCAAGTTCTTCGAATTCTTTTTGTAAGGCCTTAAAACTTTTAGAGGGTTTTTCATTTTTTAGTTCCAAAAGTTTTTGCTTTATTTCTGTTATTTGTTGTTTTTTTATGGCAATTTTCTTTTTTACGGCTTCTCTTTTCATCTTTAGTTCCTTTACACGTTGATTTAGTTGGTTTCTTTTTTGCCGGAGCGTTTTAGCTTCGTTTTTTAGGGTTTTTATCTGATTGTTTATTTCGTTTCTCTTTTGAGCCCATGATTTTGCTTCGATGTTTAGCTGACTTCTTTGTTGTTTTAGGGGATTCAATTGTTTGGTTAATTTAGCTATTTTTTGTTTTAATTCTTCCTCGGTCATTGCTTTCGCCTAATCTTGTGTTTGCGCTTAATTTGATTCCATTGAAGAATTTTGTTTAGTAAGGTTTTTCCATTTTCTGTTGTAAAGAGAGGTAAATCCCAGTCTTCAGTTATTCTCCACCGAATTATTCTATGGTTAGTTACTTGTTTAACGTAGGGTCGTTTATAGACTAGAATCCCCCTCCTTTGCCAAGTAGGAGTTTTGGCTAGATTTACACCCTCTTGGAATAATAGTTCATGAAGAACGTTTGCCTTTAGTCTTTGAAGTTTCTTTGCGATTTCAGATGGTTTGTATCCTTCATGTCGCAGTTTCCAATAGGCATAGGCGTTGTTGTGATTCCGCCACAAGTTGATTTGCCTCCAACTTAGATACTCAGCGATCATTTCTTTTTTAGGAGTCAGCACTATCCGAGAGTCAAAAGCAATTATCGCTTGCTTACCGAAGGTGAAGTTTGTCCTTATGGAGAAAACACTGGAAACTATTCCAGCTAAAACTGAGTTTATCTTTTCCACTCTTCCATTAAAGGGAACACTGGCAGTGAATAAAATGTTTAGTTCGTCGCTTGCAACGTAAACGAGGGTAGGATTCATCCCGGCTCGAAACAAGGCTTTTGCCGATTCAACCAGACATTGAGCGAATCTACGATCGAAGGGTTTTTCTGTTTCTAGTTTATCTGCGAGTTTTCTGAATTTCCAGCCATCCAATCTTACGAAGAAGGGAATTTTTGGTGGAATTTGAATATTGGAAAAAGCTTCACTTTCATGTCCATAGGTTGTTTCATTCGAGCATAATTCTTGCATCGACTGTTTTTGCTCCCTTCTCGTAAACCATTATAGGATTTAAGTCCAGTTCTTGAATCTCCGGATAGTCCATCACTAGTTTGGAAGTATTAACCAGGATCTTAGTTAATGTTTCAATATCAGCTGGGGGCATGTTCCGATAGCCTTTCAGAACTGGGTAAGCTTGGATTTCTTTTATCATATCCTCAGCTTCTTCAATGGTTATAGGAGCAATTCGAAAAGACACATCTTTAAGGATTTCAACGAATATTCCGCCGAGCCCGAACATTATCGTTTGACCGAATTGGGGATCTTTAACGGCGCCAACTATTACTTCAGTCGCGGAGGGAGCCATTTCCTGAACTAGAACGCCAATTATCTCGGCTTTAGGCTTATGCTTTTTGACATTGTCAACTATTTTCTGGTAGGCTTCACTAACTTCTCTAGGGGTTTTGAGGTTTAACATGACTCCGCCTACATCGAATTTATGAATCACATCAGGAGAGATGATTTTTAGTACAATAGGGTAACCTATTTTCTCTGCATGTTCTACAGCTTCTTCAGGAGATTTAGCTACCATAAACTTTGTAACAGGTATTCCATACTCTGCACATATTGTTTTAGCTTCGGATTCAAGCAGAAATTTTCTTCCTTTTCTTCGAGCTTCAACAATAATTTCCGAAACTTTACTCACAACCACATACTCCACGTAATAGTCTTTTCTATTATTTTCCAGTGTTTGACTTTAAGCGTTTCCCTTCAAACACTGGAGCAAGGATATTCTATTCTTATTTTCATTAATCTAACTTTACTCTCATGAAAGAGGGATGAAACTATTAAAGAAAGAAGATGAGGTTTATGTTTCCAGCTTTCTTATTCGAGTTTCAATGAATTCAACCAGCTGCTCTTCAGTCATTTTCTCTTCTTCTCCCTGTTTTCGGAGCTGTTCCTCAATTGTTGCAAGAGTTTTGTCCATATCTAAGGGTTTGATTATGTAGGCATCTGCTCCTTTGTTTAGGGCCTCAATAGCGTTCTGCAATGAAGGATAGCCAGTGATTATTATTTTCCGCATTTTCGGTTTACTGACCTTTAACTTGTTTAAGAGTTTTGTTCCTTCCATGTCAGGAAGCCTAATGTCGATTAGGGCGAGGTTGTAAAAATTCTTTTTAGATTTCTTTATGGCTTGTCTGCCACTTTCTGCCGTGTCAACAATGTATCCTTTTTCTTCTAATATGGCCTTGAGAACCTTGCGTATGCTGGTGTCATCATCGACAAGGAGTATTCTGGGCTTCTCTTCCAAGATTTTTCACCTCCTTCCATTTTTTTCGTTTTAATAGGCAAAATAACCGTAAAGCATGTTCCCTTACCAACTTCGCTTTGAACGGCTATTTTACCGCCATGGGCTTCAACAATACGTTTGCATATTGATAAGCCCAAACCGATACCTTTTGCTTTTGTCGTAAACAATGGCTTGAAAAGCTTATTCATGTTTTCTTTAGAGATACCAATGCCAGTGTCATGGAAACCTATCCTCACGAAGTTCTTAGTTTTTCTAGAAGTTATTTTGAGTGTTCCGCCGTTTGGCATAGCTTGAATGGCGTTTCGAATTATGTTATGAAAAACTCGTTTTATTTGGCTTACATCCACACTTAATACATGAGTGTTTTTCGTCAGATTTACGACTTTAATGTTCTCAGGAATCTCAATTTCAGTCAGAATTCTCTTAACGACTTCCTTAATGCTTATCTTTGATAGTTGAAGATTAATCTCGCGAGAAAAATCCAATAAGTCGTTTACTATCTTGTTCGCGTATTTAATGTCATTCTCAATTATTTCAAACATTTCCCGCATCTTGTCATCCATTTTATCCACTAGCTTTAATTTCAGATAGTAGACAGCTCCACTTATTCCGGTAAGGGGGTTACGGAGATCATGCCCCACGCTGGCCGCGAGTTCGCCGATGACCGCTAATCTGTGAGCGTTCTCAAGCTCCTTCTGCATTCGCAGTCTTTCTGTAACATCTCTCAAGATCGCTAGAATCGCTGATTTGCCTTCGTAATCTATTAGTGTGCTGTTTACTTCAACATAAAGTTCGCGACCATCTTTTGCTTTGATTCTTAAGGTGAAGGGGCCTAGATGTTTGGCTCTTTCTTTGGAGGCTTTTCGCAGCAGATATTTAACTTGGGTGCGATATGGTTCTGGAACATGTTGAAGCATAGGTTTTCCGATATATTCTTCTCTAGAATATCCTGTGATTTCGGTCCATCGTTTGTTTATGAAGACGAAGACTCCGTTTTGGAAGATGGCGATGCCGTCATTGGCATTTTCTACGACTGTTTCATATTTTTTCTCGAGCTCCAATAGTTTTCTTGTCCGTTCTTGGACCTTAAGCTCAAGCTTTTCTGCATACTCACGGACTTTTCTCTCGAGCCTTTTTCGTTTCGTAATATCTTCACATAGCATAACTACACTTTGGAGTTGTTTGCTTTCATCTAGAACGGGGAAAATTCGTAAAGCTAGAGTGCATCTTCTCTTTTTTCCGTGAGATTTTGGGAAAGTAAATTCTTTCTCGCAGAAAATCGTCTTTCCAGAGTAAGCTTGCTGGAACTCTTCGATAAGGCCTGATTTAATTATTCCTTTATGTTTGAAAACGTTAATTTGGCCTACAACACGAGAACGTTTAGGTATTCCGAAAATTTTTATAGCCGCCTTATTTGCATCAATGCAAACACCGTTTTTGTCGAAGACCCATATTCCGATAGGGTTTTGTTCCATTATGCGAGTCACAAAGTCTTTGGCTGTTTTTAAGTCCTTAATTAACCTAGCGTTTTCAATGGCAACGGCTGCCTGATGGAGAAAAAGCTCTAAAGGAGCTAGGGATTCTCTGGTTGGTCTTCGTCCATCAATTGGGTCATCCACACTCAAGATTCCCACTATGCGACCACCAGGTACTCGCAGTGGTGCATAAAGCATATCTTGTGGATCCCAGTCCACCATCTCCTCTGGTGGGATTCTGCTTCGAACAACTCCTGTAGCGAATTTTTTTCTTACCCATGGATCACTCCAAGGGAGATAGTAAAATTCACCTATTCTGAATCGTTTAAATTCTGGCCCGAGACGTTCTTTCCAAACGTGTCCTGGGGGGCGGTTTTCCCATAGGAATTCAACTTCTTCAGGTGTTAGTCCAGCGGTGACTATGTGATTTGGGCTGACTACTTCTAGATTCTCATCTCTGACAGATATAACTACCCTTCGCCAGCCTAATCCCCTTATGGCTTCGGCTATGACTTGGAGTCTTTTTCGAAGGTCAGCTGTTTGAATCATTTCTGTGCCGCTTTTCATTAAAGCCATAAACTCTCTGGTTCTTTTTTGTAGCTGCTCTTCAAGGATGGATTGACGGGTGACATCACGAACTACTTCAACAAGTATGGATGGCTTTCTGTTCTCCTTCACTATAGAAAAATCTATTTCGGCGGGAAAAACTTCACCATTTTTGCGGAGTCCTCGAACTCTAAGATGTACGTTAGAAGCATTTTCTTTTAGGATTTTTTTCAATCTATATTTTACTGTGCTTCGATCTTCAGGAATGATAAACTGGTAGAATGTTTTGCTGATGCATTCGTCGTAAGAGACTTCGTGAAGTTTGAGGAATTTTTTATTTGCTTTTCGGATGAAGCCATCTAGGTCGCTTATTGCTATTGCATAGGTTATGGCGTTGAAAGCTTTGCAAGAAACGCCTTCTGTGAAAACTTTATCCTTTGTCATTATCGTGGCCTCCTTGATTTTTTGCTGGCCAAGAGTTTCATGACGAATCTTACAGACTTTAGTAGGTCAGAGCAGTCTTCTTCAGTTGTAACATCAAATTTTCTGAACAATTCCTGTATAATTTGTTTTTCAATAAGAGATGATCCTGGACCGAAGATCCGACGTAGTCCTTCGATGAAATCTTCTAGTTTTTCTGGAATTTCATCTTTTCTCACTAGATTTCTTTTTTCTAGATGGTAGTAAATGGCTTCTCGTGGAGATTCGCCTAGAACGAGTAAACCTTGGTCTATGCATTCAAGTAGGATTTCCCTGAATTCATCCACATCTAGCTCAGTTTCGTGCTTATCTCTAGATAAGCGTAACATTTTAAATGCCACTCGAAGATAGTGGTGGGTTTTTGAATAAAGTTTTATGAATTTCAAATTTAGATTAAAGTTAGATTCTGAATTCTAATATCTTCAAAAGACTAATAACTCACAGATGGTATCCATATAAAATTCTTTAAAACAAACTACTTTGGAGATGGGAAAGATGGATGTTAAAAAAATAACCGTTCTCGGCGCAGGTTTGATGGGACATGGAATATGTCAAGTTGCAGCTCAAGCTGGATATGAGGTAAACCTTCGAGATGTGAAGCAGAAATTCTTGGATCGCGGTATGGAAATGATACGGCGGAGCCTAAGCAGATTCCAAAACAAGGGGGTCTTAACGGAACAACAGGTTCATGAAATACTAGACCGAATTCATCCAATGTTAGATTTGAAAGAAGCCGTTGCGGAAGCCGACCTGGTCATTGAAGCTATACCAGAAATAATAGAACTTAAGAAGGAAACGTTTAGGGAAGTAGATAACTATGCTCCCGCACATGCTATAATCGCTTCGAACACATCTTCTATAAGCATAACAGAGCTGGGTTCAGCCACCAACCGTTCAGAAAAGGTCTGCGGTATGCACTTTTTTAATCCACCCCAACTAATGAAACTTGTTGAGGTGATAAAGGGAGCCAAGACATCCCATGAAACTATTCAAACAGTCATGGAAGCCGCAAAGAAAATGGGTAAAGAAACGGTGCTTGTAAAAAAGGATGTTCCAGGCTTTATAGTTAACCGGATACTTATTCCAGCGTTAAACGAAGCCGTGGCTTTATATTGGGAAGGAGTAGCGGATAGGGACGACATAGACAAAGCAATAAAATTAGGTTTAAACTGGCCTATGGGGCCACTTATGCTTTTGGATTATATAGGAGCCGACACAGTACTATCTATAACAGAGGTACTCTCTCAAGACATTAACGTTAAGTTTCAAGCACACACCGGATTAAAACAGATGGTTCGAGCAAGACTTTTAGGTAGAAAAACTGGAAAAGGATTCTACGACTGGACAAAGAAGTGAAGCATAATGGAGTTTAAATACATAATTTACAAGAAAGAAAATGATGGAGTAGCTATCATAATTTTGAACAGACCTGATGCCCTAAACGCTTTTAACAAAGAGGTCATAAACGAAGTTCTAATTGCGTTAGAAGATGCTGAAGAGGATGAAAATGTTCGTGTGGTGGTTCTTACCGGGGCTGGAGAAAAGGCGTTCTCAGCCGGCGCGGATATAAAAGCAATGAAGGAAATGACCCCGCTAAAGGCTCGAGAACTTTCGCTTATGGGAAATAAACTATGCGGGGCTATAGAAGATTTTGGAAAACCAGTCATAGCAGCAATTAATGGATATGCCCTCGGAGGTGGATTGGAAGTTGCTATGGCTTGCGACCTACGCTTAGCTTCGGAAAAGGCGCGAATGGGGCAGACAGAAATAAACATTGGACTGATTCCCGGCTGGGGGGGAACTCAAAGACTCACACGGTTAATTGGAAAGACCAGGACAAAGGAGCTTGTCTTCACTGGCAAAATGATTGATGCAAAGACAGCAGAGCAATGGGGACTTATTAACATGGTTCTGCCATCTGATGGGTTCATGGAACATGTGAAAAAGTTTGCAGCGGAACTAGCGAAAAAGGCGCCAGTAGCACTTCGCATAGCCAAATCTCTAATTGATAAGGGGGCGGATGTAGACTTAGAAGTAGCCTTAGCGCTAGAACGTGAGGGATTCGCTGTGGTAGCTTCAACTGAAGATCTTCAAGAAGGAGTGACAGCTTTTATGGAAAGAAGGAAACCAGAGTTTAAAGGAAGATAGTAGGAGATTGTCAAGGAAAAATCGCATAATCTTTGTTAAGGGATGGGAAGAACTTTGCCACCAAACCCAGAAAAGCTTCTCGAAGATCATGCTGGAAAACAAGTTTTGCTTCTAGGCAATGAAGCCATAGCCCGTGGGGTAATTGAAGCAGGGATAAGTGTAGTCACAACTTATCCGGGAACCCCAGCTTCAGAAATAGGTGACACGATATCACGGTTGGCTGCCAAGGCTGAAATTTATATGGAGTATTCCGTGAACGAAAAAGTTGCTGTAGAGGTCGCGGCCGGTGCAGCTGTCTGTGGTATTCGTGCTTTGACAGCTATGAAGCATGTAGGTTTAAATGTAGCTGCAGATGCTGTGATGACTTTGGCGTATATAGGTGTACGCGGCGGGTACGTAATTGTCACAGCTGGTGATCCAGAATGTTACAGTTCTCAAAATGAACAAGACAATCGGTTGTATGCTTTACTCTCAAACTTGCCGTGTCTCGAGCCCTCAAATCCCCAAGAATGTAAGGATATGGTAAAATATGCAGTTCAAATATCCGAAAAGCTGGAACTTCCAGTGCTTTTGAGAACTGTTACCAGGGTGAACCATACACGTGGACCAGTAGTATATGGTAGCATAGAAAAACCACGTTTAGAGGGTGAATTCTTACGTGACGTTAGGCGTTTTGTTGCTGTTCCACATCATGCGAGGCCGATGCATGTTAGGCTTCTTCAAAAAGTTGAGATGGCAAAAGAGATAAGTGAAAACTCGCCATATAATCGTGTTGTTTACCGAGCTTCAGACAGTCGAATTGGCATTATATCCTCGAGTGCAGCGTATAACTATGCTGTAGAAGCTGCTGACTTTTTAGGGCTTGACGCTAGCTTTTTGAAAATTGGGATGAGTCACCCCTTCCCGGAAAAAAAGGTTACAGAATTCCTCAAAGAACATGAGAAGGTTATAGTTGTGGAAGAACTTGAGCCTTACTTAGAGATGCAAGTGAAAGCTCTAGCTCTGGATTATGTTCCAGAGGTGAAAATCTATGGAAAGATGAGGAAACAGTATTTCCCACGAGCAAGCGAGTTCTCCACTCGTATAGTAGCCGAAGGATTAGCGAAAATAACTGGCATACAATTGCCAATAGATTTCAATAAAATAGATGAAAGATTCAATGAAGTTAGCCAAATACTAATGAGGCGCCCACCAGTTTTATGTGCCGGATGCCCCCATAGAGCTTCCTTCTACGTGCTTAAAAAAGCAACAAAAAGCAAGGCATTATTTCCAACGGATATAGGATGTTACGCGTTGGGAATTGCACCGCCTCTTTCAGTAGGGGATCTTCTTATATGTATGGGTGCAAGCGTGGGTACGGCTGGGGGAGTAAGTCGAGCGACTGGAGTTGACACGGTTGCCATCATAGGGGATTCTACCTTCTTTCACGCTGGAATACCAGCCTTAGTAAACGCTGTTTATAACAACCATAAATTCACGTTAGCAGTAGTCGACAACTTAACAACAGCGATGACTGGACATCAGCCTCACCCAGGTATAGGAAAAACTGGGACAGGAGAACTGGGAAAGCGGGTGTTAATCGAGAAGGTGGCTCAAGGATGCGGAGTTCAATTCGTGAAGGTAGTAAATCCCTTCAATGTAGAAGAGTCAATAAAAATGGTTAAAGAAGCTTTAGAAATTCCAGGCCCATCAGTAATAGTGTTTCGAGCGCCATGCGCCTTGCTTTTGGTTAGAGAGAAAAGACGAAAAGGTGAGAGGCTTGAGCCCTGTAAGATTTCTGAAGCATGCACTAATTGCATGGCTTGCATAAAGGTTCTAGGATGCCCAGCGTTAATAGTTAGGGAAGGAACAGTAATTATTGATGAAACTTTATGTACGGGATGTAGTCTGTGCGCTCAAATCTGCCCATATCAAGCAATAGAACTTCCCGAGAAAGGGGGAAACAAATGAACATTTTCAATCTTCTCCTAGCTGGAGTTGGTGGACAAGGCATATTATTAGCTGCAGAGGTGCTAGGCACAGCGGCACTTAGTGAAGGCCTAAATGTTCGTGTAAGTGAAATACATGGTGCAGCCCAACGGGGTGGAGCCGTTGTTTCTAATATTAGGATAGGTGAAAGAGCCTTAGCCCCAACAATAACTGAGGGAACAGCTGATATGATTCTTGGACTCGAACCATTGGAAACGCTTAGGAATCTGAAGTTTGCTTCAGATAAGACCTTGGTGATTATGAGCAGCGAAATCATAATACCGACCGGTGTCTACCTAAAAGCTAGCGAAGTACCTATTCCAACTTTGGAGACTATTCTCGAAAAGATTAGACTCTTTACAGGAAATGTAATAACAGTTAAAGCGTCAGATCTGGCGAGAAAGGCTGGGAACATTTTAACACGGAACATAGTTTTGATTGGAATTTCAGCTGCAACTGGAAAACTACCAATGAAAACTGAAACTCTGAAAAGAGTAATTGAAGAACTAGTCCCAGCAAGGTATCTGGAAGTGAACCTAAAAGCTTTCGAACTGGGCTATGATTACGTTAAGTCTATGCGATAGCTTCTATCTTCGCCTTCTTCATGGATTTTATTATTTTCGCAGTCTTTATGTTTTTCACAATTTTCTTTTTCCTTACTCTTTAAGATAGCCTTTAGAAGGCCGCGGAATATTCGCATCTCCGAAACATCCACTATGGGAAGTTTTACGCCTTTCTCTACTTCATAAGTTCGCTTATATTCCGGAAATCGTATGTAGCAGACCTGACTGATGGGGAACTCCTTTGTTTTTATTTCGTGTTCAAAGGCTTTCTCGTAAACTTCAAGGCATAAGAGGTAACCGTCTATCCAATAGAGACGGTTAACTCCGTAGGTCATGGCACACCATGCAATATTGTTTAAGGAACGTCTATCTACGCTGAAAATTAGGATTTTGGTGGTTGGACGAATTTCAACGTTCAAGCATCTACCTCCCAAAAGCTGTATGTAGAACTTTTTTCACCTTTTTCACGGTTTTCGGTCCAAGTCCATGCACGTTTTTTGCCCAAGTATCCACGTTTAACATGGCATTCATGGGAGTTTGGTAAGATTTAAGGATTGCCACAGCTTTCTCTCTTCCGATTTGGGGTAAACTTGCAACGAAAAATATTTGGGCATCTGCCAATGTTTCGAATTTCTTAACTGGATGCACCACTACACTTCTTTTCTCGACCAACTGTTCTTGTCTTGCAGCTGTATATAGGAAATCAACTGTTTCCTTGTAGGATGTGGTATGAACCATTGGAATGCCATTCTTGGCTAAGGCAAACATAGCACCCCACACGGCTGAAGGTTGAATGCGTGTGAACTTGTAAACTATTGGTAGGTAACCTTCTAGTAGGATTATTGGAATAGGGTAAATCTCCTTTAAGGTGAAAAGTTGTTCAAACAAGTAACGTCTAGTGAGTGTATAAACAAAGTCCTTAACGGTTTTTCGTTCCACGGCGCAAACATCAGAAATCACATAGTCACCCTTTTGTAGGGCCTTAATCTGTACTTCAGCGCCAGCTTCTCTCAAACCTTTAATTATCTTTGGAGAGGCATTTGCTTCCCGACTATCAACGATAACAACTGGCTGCCGTTCCCCCTTTTTTCTGCCCTCAAGATACGGAATAAGCGTCTCAGTTCCAGACATGCAAGTTCACAGCTTAAACTATCTGGTCAATACACTATAAATACTTCAACAAAATTTGAATAATAGCTACAAAAAAGGGAAAAGGTCGAGTTATGGCCCTTTCTTAGTGATTTCCTTTACTACACCAGCCGCAATAGTAGTGCCCATGTCTCTTACAGCGAACCTTCCTAATTCTGGGAATTCGCTGTAAGTCTCTATAGCTATTGGGCGGAGAGGCTCCATTCTTACAATAGCGCCGTCTCCAGTTTTTAGGAAGGATGGTTTTTCTTCGATTACTTGTCCGCTTCGCAGATCGATTTTTTTGATTAGTTCAATGAAACGACAGGCCACCTGCCCGGTGTGGTAGTGTAACACTGGAGTATACCCGGCTGCAATTGCTGTTGGGTGATAAATAACAACTATTTGTCCAATGAATTCCTTGGCTACTGATGGTGGATTGTCAACATGCCCACAAACGTCTCCTCGTCGGATATCCTTCTTTGATACGCCTCTAACATTGAAGCCAACATTGTCGCCTGGTTCAGCCTTTGAAATCCTAGCATGATGGGTTTCGATAGATTTCACTTCTCCCTTCACGCCTGGCGGCATAAATATGACCATGTCGCCTTCTTTTAAAGTTCCTGTTTCAATCCTGCCAACTGGAACCGTGCCTACACCAGTGATTGTATAGACATCTTGAATTGGCAATCGTAGAGGCTTGTCAATCGGCTTAGGTGGAAGTTCGAAAACATCCAGGGCTTCAATTAATGGTGGCCCCTCATACCATGGCATTTTATCGCTTTTAGTTACAAGGTTGTCGCCTGTCCAGCCTGAAGTGGGCACAAAAGGTATCTTTTCTACTTTGTAGCCAACCATTTTGAGCATCCTTGATATTTCATTCTTGATTTCCTCGTATCTTTCCTTGTTCCAATTCACCGATGGATCATCCATTTTGTTTACAGCTACGGCTAATTGGTTTACACCAAGCGTGTAAGCAAGGAAAGCGTGTTCTCGGGTTTGTCCACCTGGGCCGATACCTGCTTCAAATTCTCCTCTTTTAGCTGAAACAAACAGGATAGCAGCATCGGCTTGACTAGCGCCGGTGATCATGTTCTTTACGAAGTCTCTGTGTCCAGGTGCATCGATAATGGTGAAAAAGTACTTTTTAGTTTCAAATTTTAGGAACCGTAGGTCGATGGTTAGTCCTCGCTCTCGTTCTTCTTTAAGGCTGTCCAGAATCCATGCGAACTTGAAGGTTTCCTTGCCGAGTTTTCTAGCTTCTTCTTCATATTGTCGGATAGTTCTATCGTCAATAGCTCCAGCTAGGTAGAGCAGATGCCCCATCGTGGTTGATTTTCCATGATCCACGTGCCCCATGATTACAAGGTTTAAGTGGGGTTTTTCTGGTTTGCTCATTTTTACATCCCTTTTTCCGACGAATTCCTACATTTTTAGTGAAATTCGTTTACAACAACTGTTCATTCGATTATTTTAAGTTTTTTGAAGCATTGTCGCTCAGCTCTATTGCTA
>DAZI01000076.1:0-21810 GCA_002507245.1 Candidatus Bathyarchaeota archaeon UBA233 | reverse complement strand
TACGTGAATTCGTGCCTTGATTTAAGATGTCTTATTTGGCAGTCTATGTTTTTACAACATGTTTTAAACAGCTGTTTTCAGTCGCTGGGAGAATACCCTTATGGCATGGTATGTGAACCAAAAATTTGGGAACAGATATTTAAAGCCAAGGGAATTGAAAATATTTTGGACGAGACCTTTATGCCGACAAATCTTCCGGCAGAAGCTAAAAAGAAATGGAACGAAATTTCGTTAACTCGAAATCCGCAGGAAAAGGTTCGCTTATTACAAGAGTTTCTTAGTCTAGTTCCCAAACATAAGGGAACCGCTAAACTTTGTGCTCAGGTGAAAAGACAGATCGCCCTTCTTCGAAAGGAAATCGAGGAAAAGAAACGGAGAAAAGCGGGGAGAAGTGGGCCTAGATTCTTTATAGAGAAGGAGGGAGCTGCCCAAATAGTGATTCTTGGGTTAACTAAGGTGGGTCGAAGCAGTTTACTTGCGGCTATTACTAATGCAAAGGTTGAGGTTTCGGATTATCCTTTTACAACACGTGAGCCTGTGCCTGGGATGTTTCCCTATGAGGATATACAGTTTCAGATGATAGAGGCCCCAGCGATATTTGAGGGAGCTGCTGAAGGAAAAGGTTGGGGACTTCAGACGTTGGCTTTGGCACGGAATGCTGATGGACTTGTTTTAATGGTTGACTTATCGCAGAACCCAGTTGGGCAGATGAAACTGCTTCTAAACGAATTAGAACAGGCTCGTGTGCTTGTTAAAAAGCCAGAAGCGAAAGTAGAAATCGAACGTAAGTTTATGGGCGCTGGGTTGCGGATTTTGGTAATGGGGCGGCTGGTGGGTTGCACATTGAAGGAGGTGGAGGCTCTTTTACGAAGTTATAAAATTTCCAATGCGGTAGTGAAAATTTATGGTGAAGCCATGTTGGATGATGTGGAAGACGCAATTTTTGAGAGTACTGTTTACCGTCCAGCTATAATAGTGGCTAACAAAATTGATAAACCTCGAGCTGAAGAAAGCTTAAAAATTCTGCAAGAGTTTGTTGATAATAAATTACCAGTTTTATCTATTTCATGTATAACAGGGCAAGGCTTAAACATGCTTGGAAGTAAGCTCTTCCAGGCGTTAGATATTATCCGTGTTTATACTAAGGAGCCGGGTCGAAAGGAGCCTTCCAAAAAGCCTTTTATATTGAGAAAGGGAGCAACTGTAGCGGATTTGGCTAGACATATCCATAGCGATTTCAGCAAAAAGTTTTCATATGCGAAGGTATGGGCGAAACGTTTTGTATTCAGCCCTAAAAAAGTTGGGCCAGCTTTTCTTTTGGAGGATAAAGACATAGTGGAAATTCATACACGGTGAAGACATGATTCTCTCTAGATATGAGAGGGTCTATCGGTTTGCTTGAGCGATTCTTTCCATTTCGTGCCGTTTTGAAACTCCACGGCTTTTCATGTCGTGGTTAGCTGCTAGGATTAGCTCTTCGGCCAGGCATTCTTCAATGGAGCGGGGATTTCCTATGGATGCTTGTCTTGCGCCTTCGCACAGGAACCTTAAAGCAAGGTCTACTCTTCGCTGGGGGGATATGTCAACAGATAGGTGGTAGACTATGCCGCCGTAGCTTATGCGAGTGGTGTCTTCACATGGAGCTGAGTTTTCCACTGCTTTAACTAGAATTTCTATTGGGTTCTTGCCGGTTCTAAGATGTATTATTTCAAAGGCATTTCGGACAATACTTATTGCTCGTGCTTTTTTGCCTGCGTTTTTTCCAGGGCGCATGATGTTGTTGACGAGGCGTTCTACAATGTTCACTTCGGCTTTTCCGAATTTTTTGTGTTCATGTCTTCCCATTGTATGCGGAATAACTAGGGGACGAAGGTTTATGTAACGTTTAAGTCCAGGGTCTCGAACTTCTATGCCTTGAAAGCTCCATTTCCCGAAGAGCTTTATTTCGGGTTTTTCTGCAGGTTTTTTGGTTTTTGTTTCACTCAAGCTGGGTATCACCTTAAGTTTAGCGCATTGGTTTTTGTTTCTTTCCTAGAACCAGCTCTTTTAAGGAAACTCCGTTTACGGTTATTACTTGCCATCTTACGCCTGGGATATCACCCATGCTTCTTCCACGGGAGCCGCCTATTCCGGCGACCACTACTTCGTCGTGTTCATCTACAACGTTAAGGGCGCCATCTCCAGGTAGGAAGGCAGTTATTACTCTTCCGTTTTTGATTAGTTGGACGCGTACGCATTTTCGGATAGCGCTGTTCGGTTGTTTACTTTCCACGCCTACTTTTTCAAGGACTATACCGCGTGCCATTGGTGCTCCTTGAAGCGGGTCAGCTTTAATGTCTAGTCGTAGCATCCGACGTTTATAGTATAGACTACTCCAACGGAACTTTTTTCGCTTGGCGATTAGTTTTCGAGCTGCAAATTCGCCCTTTGGAGATTTTGAACCCATACTTGCTTTTCCTCTAGACTAACCTAATTCAATAATTCTCATATTTAAACGTAGAGAAAATAAGCCATAATTGTATATATTAAAGGGGTAAATGCGAATAGGAGAGTGGGCTGAACCTATTGCAGACTTGGCGATTGTTGAGGATGAGGACTTATGACGCATTTATGAATATGGCAATAGACGAAGCAGTATTAATCTCGGTGATTGAGGAAAAAACGCCTAATACTCTGCGTTTTTATCGTTGGAATCCTTCAGCTGTTTCCATTGGACGTTTCCAAGATATTCGAAAGGAGGTGAACTTATTAAATTGCGGTTTAGCGGGCGTGGATGTTGTGCGAAGAATAAGTGGTGGAGGTGCGGTCTATCATGACTACAAGGACGAAGTAACTTACAGCGCAATAGTTCGAAAAGCCGATTTAGGCGTTGAAGACGCTTCAAAGGTTTATGAGAAAATATGCAGTGGACTTGTGAAGGCGGCGCAGATTTTAGGTGTAAAAGCAGATTTCAATGTAGGTGATTATAAACAATGCCCAAACATAACCATTAATAAGAAAAAATTCTCAGGAAGCGCCCAATGTCATAGAAAAGGCATTGTTTTACAACATGGAACTTTTTTGGTAGGTGTGGATTTGAGGCGCATGTTTACTTTTCTACGCGTCCCGTGGGCGAAAACATGCATGGAAGTTGTTTGCGTGGCAAAGGACAAGATTACCTCTATAAGGCAGGATACTGGTCGAAATGTAAGCTTAGAGGAAGCCGAAGAAGCGTTGATTGAAGGGTTTAGAAAAGTTTTGGGCGTGGAACTTGTGGAAGGTGAGTTGACAGAGTATGAAAAGCAATTGGCGAAAAAGCTTCGACGTCGGAAGTTTGAAACTTATGAGTGGAATTTCCATGGTAGAATTGTAGAAAAATGAGAAAGGATTGTTTAGAACAGTAGGTTTTTGTCGATCCAGTCGGGGAACCAATTGTAATATTCTTGCGGTTTGGCCTTCCGTAATCCATCATAAGTGGCTTTTGCCAGCGCAATTATGCCTTTTCTATTCTTATACAGTTTCACCCAGCCTTTAGATTCCAGTGAGATTAGTAAAGCATCGAGTTGCTCATCGGTTATGTTCACAAGTCTCTCTTTCATTTCTTCGCGGCTCATGTATAAGCCGGGGTTAACCCGGTAGTCCTCGGCTAACATTTTCAAAATGGAATCTTCGTTGATCTCTGTTATTTTCGGCATTTTAGTTGTGGAAGTTGGTACTCCAAGTTTGGGGTTAATTCTTCGCTGGGGCATCTTGAGCTCTTGTTTCATAGCTTTTAAGCCTTGTCTAAAGAGTACCATACGCATTACTTCGCTTGTTCCAGCGCCAATTTGGTTTACTTTGGAGTCGCGCATGAACGCTACTATGGGATAGAATCGTGTCCATCCGTCGCCGCCCATTATCTGGCAAGCTGTACTCAATAGGCGTTCGTAGGTTTCCGATGTGTAGAGCTTTGCTATCGTTGCATCTAAGATTGCGTCCTTGTGAGTGTCAAGCAGGTGTGCGGCGTAATAAACGAGTAGACGGGAAGTTCGGTATTGTGCAATCATATCTGCGATTTTGAACTGATTTACTTCGGCATTGATGGTTGGCATTCCGAATTGAATTCTTCTCTGGGCATGTGCAACCGCGTAGCGGATACCTTCTCTCATGGGTCCAAGCATGCCTGAGGCAAACACTGTTCTCTCAAAGTTTAAACCAGCCATCATGATTTTCCATCCGTCGCCTTCGTTACCTATTCGATTTTCTATTGGAATTCGAACTTCATTGAAGTCAAGATATCCATTTGGAAGCCCATCCCAGCCGCCTAACTCGTTTATCTTTTCTACCGTGAAGCCTGGTGTGCCTTTCTCCACCATGAAGGCGCTTAAGTGGCGGTATTTAGCTCTATCTTCAGGGTTTTCGCTTGTTTTTGCGTAGACTAGGTAAAAGTTGGCTATTCCAGCGTTGGTTATGAATCTCTTCTTGCCATTTATTACATATTTGTCGCCTTCTAGCCTAGCAGTGGTTTCAATGTTGGCAGCGTCTGAACCGAAGGCTGGCTCAGTTATGCAGACAGCACCTATTTTACCCTTCACGTATTGCGGTAGCCATTTTTGTTTTTGGACTTCATTTCCAAAGATTAGTAGCTGTTCGAGTCCACCAAAGAAGGTTACGGCGTAAGCTCCAGCAAGTGCCGAGCAAACACGACTCAATTCTTCAGTTACTATGCAACATCCGGTCACACCTAAGTTCATTCCGCCATATTCTTTCGGAATAAGAACACCGAACCATCCTTTAGCCGCAACTTTGTTTAGAAGATCAGAGGGAAATTCTTTCGTCCAGAAAATTTCTTCACCTCTTCCTAAGTGCTCATCGGCAAATCCCTTAGCTTCCAAAGCTAGTTCTTTCTGTTCGTCATTCCACCAAGGATACGAATCCATATAGAGAACGCTCCAAGTTGAGATATTCATTTAGGCTTGAAACCACTTAAAAATTGCTCGAAGAAAATGCATGTAGGGAAAGTAAAAGAACGGCTGGAAACATCCTTTGTTGGAAAGCCTTTAATTTATTACCGAAGAGTTTCCTCCACGAACGATGTTGGGAAAGAGTTAGCAAAGAAGGGGGTTACGGAAGGAACTGTAATTTTAGCGGAGACTCAAACCAAGGGAAGGGGAAGACTTGGCAGAAAATGGGTTTCACCTAGTGGAGGTTTATGGTTCTCGCTAATACTTCGCCCGAAGATAAAACCGAAAGATTTACCGCAACTCACGTTTATGGCAGCAACAGCCATCGCTAAAACATTAAGAAGCCTATATAAACTAAGAGCTCAGATAAAATGGCCAAATGACATTTTAGTTAACAATCGAAAAGTTTGCGGGATCCTAACCGAAGGACACACCATAAATGAGACGGTAGAATTCACCGTTGTTGGTGTCGGGATAAATGTTAATCTAGAAGTTAAGGCGTTTCCTTCAACGATTCGAAGTATAGCTACAAGTCTACAAAAAGAATTGGGCAAGAGCGTAGATCGAGAGAAGCTTTTATGTAGCTTGCTGATGCAGATAGAAAATTCTTACTTAACTTGGCGAAAAGAGGGATTCAAGTCCATATTAAAAGAGTTTCGAACGTTATCTATGTTTCTAGGTAAACATGTGAAAATATCAGTTTTTGATGAACGCATCATGGGGATAGCAGAAGATTTAGATGAAACTGGTGCGTTAATTGTGCGACTTCCTGATGGAACTAGAAAGAAAATCTTGGTTGGTGACTTAGAAATTCTCGAGCTATAGGATTAGAATTCAGGCTCAGGCGGTCGTCTTATTTTCCATTTCACACCTTTAGGGGTATCCTCTAGGATTATGCCCATTTGGCGTAGTTTTTCACGAATCTCGTCGGCTGTCTTCCAGTCCTTTAACTTTCGCGCTTCTTCTCGTTTTTCTATAAGTTCTTGGATCTCTCTAGACAGTTTTCCCTTCTCAAAGAGCTTTTCCGCTTTTTCTATTACGCCGAGAATCTTATCGAATTTATACATAAGTTGGCGAATTTCCTTAGCCTCAGCTTGACTTACCTTATTTTTATCCATGAGTTTATTGACTTCCCTTATAAAGTTGAAGAGTATAGCTAATGCTTCGGTGACGTTTAGGTCGTCATCCATGTTTTCCTCGAATTTCGTCAGAACCTCGTGCATGAGCTTTTTGAGCGGTTCACCGACTCCTGCACCGTCTGCTTCATCCAGTCGTTCCATGAAATTTAAGAGTCGTTTCAAGGCGTTTTCAGCGGCTTCTAAGGCTTGAAAAGTGAAGTTCAGTTGCTGTCGGTAATGCGTTGAAAGTAATAGAAAACGCACGGCTAAGGGGCTATACCCTTTAGCGATTAAATCTCTTAATGTATAATAGTTACCAAGCGATTTTGCCATTCGTTGACCCTCCACTTGCAAGTGTTCGGAATGAAGCCAGTATCGTACGAAAGGTTTTCCAGTAGCAGCCTCGCTCTGGGCGATTTCGTTTTCGTGATGTGGAAAAATGAGGTCTACACCTCCACTATGAATATCCAAAGTTTCACCTAAGTATTTCATCGCCATAACCGAGCATTCTATATGCCATCCGGGGCGACCTTTTCCAAGTGAGGTTTCCCAGAAAACCGCGCCATCCGCTTTATCCCAAGCTTTCCATAAAGCAAAGTCATAAGGCGACTCTTTGCCGTAGTGGTTGGTTTTGACTCTTGCACCAGGTCTTAGTTGTTCAGTTTTTATTTTAGAAAGCTTCCCATATTCTCTGAATTTTGAAATATCGAAGTATATGGAACCCTCATCGCCTCGATAAGCGTAACCTTTCTCAATGAGTTTCTGAATTAATGCCACCATGTCCGATATGTGTTCGGTCGCTCGCGGGTAATATTCTGCTTTCTCGATGTTTAGGGCTTCCAAATCTTCGAAGAAGGCTCTCTCGTAGCGTTTTGTATATTCTTTCAAGGGTATTTTTTCACGGTTGACACTGGCTATTATCTTGTCATCTACATCTGTAATGTTCATAACTTGAATTACTTTGTAACCGCGATATTCAAGCCATCTACGGAGAATATCTTGGAAAACATATGTTCGGAAGTTCCCTATATGAGCAAAATCGTAAACTGTTGGTCCACAAGTGTATAGTGTAACTTTCCCTTCTTTCAGAGGAGTAAAGGGCTCCTTTCTTCGTGAAAGCGTATTGAACAGATGGATTTTATTAGACATCTTTTTCACGCACTCT
Organism: Candidatus Bathyarchaeota archaeon UBA233; assembly: GCA_002507245.1. Taxonomy (GTDB): domain Archaea; phylum Thermoproteota; class Bathyarchaeia; order Bathyarchaeales; family UBA233; genus UBA233. Next base: position 14,605 of record DAZI01000076.1, on the reverse strand, counting down.
CCTATGGATTGTTTCTAGGCTATTAAAATTGTCATAGAGGCAAATTTTGCCTCTTTTCACAGCATATTTCCGTCTTAAATCGTTAAAATCCCGTTTTTCTCGAATAAAGCCTTTCTCTTTAAGGTTTTTTATAGCATGTTTCACTGTCCTCTTCGATAGAAGGGTTTCAGCAACAATTTGCTTCTGATTCATCCACCCGTTTTGTTTCAAGATTTTTAGAACTAGCTTGGTAGCTGGCGAAAGCTTAACTATGAGATGGGAAGCAAACTCTATCCCTCACGGGTTTCACCAACCAATGTTAAAGGATTGGGCAACTTATAAAAATTGTTTTTCATGGAAAAGGTGAAATCTTGCTAAGCTAAATATTAGTGCTGTCTATAATTTACGAAGTCTCGGAGGGAAACTGTTCATGTCTTACAAGGAGCCGACAGTAGAGGAAAAGATCGAGAAGTTAAGAAAACTTAGGGAAACAGCTAAACTTGGCGGTGGAAAAGAAAGAATCGAAGCTCAGCACAAGAAGGGAAAGTTAACTGCTAGGGAGAGATTAGAGCTTCTGCTTGATCCGGAAAGCTTTGTTGAACTTGATCAGTTCGTTGTTCATAGATGCACTGAATTCGGAATGGCAGAAAAAAAAATCTTAGGCGATGGTGTGGTAACGGGCTATGGCACGATAGACGGTAGACTTGTTTTCGTGTTCTCCCAGGACTTCACAGTTTTCGGTGGCTCTCTAGGGGAGATGTTTGCTAAAAAAGTCTGTAAAATCATGGACTTAGCCATGAAAGTTGGAGCTCCAGTCATAGGGCTTAACGATTCGGGTGGTGCTCGAATCCAAGAAGGAGTAGCAAGCTTAGCTGGTTATGGCGACATATTCTTTCGTAATGTAATGGCCTCTGGGGTAATACCGCAGATATCAGCCATCATGGGCCCATGCGCCGGGGGCGCCGTATACTCGCCAGCTTTAACCGACTTTATAGTAATGGTGAAAGATACGAGCCACATGTTCATAACTGGACCAGAGGTTATAAAGACAGTTCTGGGGCAAGAGGTTACTTTTGAAGAGTTGGGCGGGGCGTTAACCCATAGCAGAACCAGCGGGGTAGCCCACTTCGTGGCTGACAACGAAGAAGATTGTATAGGGATAATACGGAAACTTTTGAGTTATTTGCCGTCTAATAATATGGAAGATCCACCAGTTGTGGAAACTAATGATGATCCTAGTAGAATGGATGAAACCTTAGCGAATATCATTCCGGACGATCCGGATAAGCCTTATGAGGTAAAGGAAATAATAACCCGTGTAGTAGACAGCGGAGACTTCTTTGAAGTTCAACCTTTGTGGGCGCCCAACATTGTAATAGGATTCGCTAGGCTAAACGGAAAAACTGTGGGCATAGTAGCCAACCAGCCAAGCTATTTTGCCGGAGCTTTAGACATAAAATCCTCAACTAAAGCCGGAAGATTCGTGAGGTTCTGCGACGCCTTCAACATTCCAATAATAACCTTCGTCGATGTACCAGGCTTTTTGCCGGGAATAGAGCAGGAGCATGGCGGAATAATAAGACACGGTTCCAAGCTTTTATATGCTTACTGCGAGGCAACCGTGCCAAAAATAACGGTTATTCTACGTAAAGCCTATGGAGGGGCATATGACGTTATGGGAAGCAAACATTCCGGAGCGGACATAAACATGGCTTGGCCAACGGCTGAAATAGCTGTCATGGGTCCCCAAGGTGCCATAAACATAATTTTCAGAAAGGAAATCGCTAAGGCTGAAGATCCGGAAAAAAGACGCAGTGAACTCATTGTTGAGTATAGAGAGAAGTTCGCTAATCCTTATATTGCAGCAGAAAAGGGTTATATAGACGACGTAATAGAACCAGCTGAAACCAGACCTAGGCTTATCAGCGCCTTAGAAATGTTGGCTACGAAAAGAGAAAATAGACCAGCGAAAAAGCACGCCAACATCCCATTATAAACCATTATGCCCCTTTCTTAACTAATGATGGATAATTTATGTAGAAAGAGTAGGTTAAAATATCTCCTTTATCAATGTTCATTTTCCAGTAAAGACATAAACGGTGTTTCCTTTGGGAAGACGAGTAAGGATAACGGATACTACCTTTAGAGACGCTCACCAATCGCTTATGGCTACACGTATGAGAACAGAGTCAATGATACCCATAGCTGAGAAAATTGACCGTGTCGGTTTTTTCTCGCTTGAAGTATGGGGTGGGGCAACCTTCGATACATGCATTCGCTATTTGAATGAAGACCCGTGGGAGAGACTTCGCACGTTAAGAAATCATGTGAAAAGAACAAAACTGCAGATGCTTTTACGGGGTCAAAACGTAGTGGGCTACCGAAATTACCCCGACGATGTGGTCATTAAATTCGTCGAGAAAGCTTATGAAAACGGCATAGACATCTTCCGAATATTTGATGCCTTAAACGATTTACGGAACCTCAAAACAGCAGTTAGAACCGTCAAGAAAGTTGGGGCGCATGCACAGGGAACAATATGTTACACTATTAGCCCAGTTCACACAGTTGAATACTATGTGGAAACTGCGAAGGAATTGGCGGAAATGGAATGCAACTCCATATGCATAAAGGACATGGCTGGAATGTTAGCGCCAGAATCTGCTTACAAATTGGTTAAAGTTATCAAAGGAGAAGTGGGACTGCCTGTTCATTTGCACTGCCATTCTACGAGTGGAATGGCAATGATGACTTATCTACGTGCATGCCAAGCAGATGTAGACATAATCGATACAGCATTTTCACCGCTAGCTTGGGGAACGTCTCAGCCGCCCGTAGAATCTATCGTAGCTGCGTTAAAGAATACGCCTTACGATCCAGGATTTGATATGGAACTACTTGTCGAAATAGCCAATTATTTCCGGGAATTGCGGGAGAAATATTACGATCCAATTGGACTGATTAATCCCTTAGCAGAAAAAGTTGACCCGTCAATTCTGGTTCATCAAATCCCTGGGGGGATGTTTTCTAATTTAATTGCCCAACTTAAAGAGCAAAACGCATTATACAGACTTAAAGAAGTTTTAGAGGAAGTCCCCAAAGTTAGGGAGGAACTAGGGTATCCACCTCTTGTCACGCCGACCAGCCAACTGATAGGGATACAAGCTGTTTTCAATGTGATTTCCGGAGAGCGCTACAAAATCGTGCCAAAAGAGGTAAAAGATTACGTTAAAGGATTCTATGGAAAGCCGCCAGCACCAATAAAAGAGGAAATAAAAAAGAAAATAATTGGCGATGAACAACCCATAACTTGTCGACCAGCAGACCTTCTTGAACCAGCCTTGAATAAAATTCCAAAGGAAGCAAAGGAGTATATTGAAAGCGAAGAAGATATGCTAACCTATGCGTTGTTCCCGGGACCAGCTTTAGAATTCTTCAAGAAAAGACAGAAGAAGCGAAAAGAGCCAATTGCTCCACCAAAGGAAAGAGAGGAGCTGGAAAAAGTAGCCGCGATTTCTGCAGCAATAGCCTTCTACGTTACTAGCACAGGCGAAGTGAAAGCAGTTATACCCAGACGTGCAAAGAGTGGTTTATCACCTTGGGTTTTAGCTGGAAGAAAAACTTTAACGGAATGGAGGATGCACTAGTTGCCTATTTACGAAATCATGGTAGAAGGTAGAAAATTTCGTGTGGAGATTTCGCGTAAAGAAAAAGAAGGCTTCGAAGTGAAGATCAATGATAAGAAGAGCTTCGAAGCAAGGGTCGACGGTGAGTTAAGAGCTAGAAAGCTTTTCAAAATCGGCTTGGGAGATAAAAGTTACACTATCGAGTTAAGCGACGTTACCCGTACGAAGCCTTTTAAGGTGAAAGTTAACGACTATCAGTTCACGGTTGAATTTAGACGCCCCACTTTTACACCAAGATTTACAGCCCCCATGAAATCCGCATCCACCACTGTCAGAAGACCCTCAGCTAGAATGTTAACAGTACCGGAAGGCGCCGTAATAGCTCCCATGACTGGAAAAATAGTTTCTGTAAAAGCGAAAAAAGGGGACGCAGTCAAGCGAGGAGATGTAGTATGCATTCTGGAGGCCATGAAAATGGAAAATGAAATACTGGCGCCTGTAGAAGGAGTTGTTCAAGAGGTAAATGTTTCTGAGGGAAGTGCTGTAAGCGAAGGAGACATCCTTCTAATTATTAAGTGAAGTTAGAAAATTGATGGAGCCTTATATTCGCCATATACTTGCCGTAGAACATCACATATTTCTTGTAATGTAGCGTAAGCTTTGACAGCACGAATTATGTAAGGCATAAGGTTCTCACCCTTTACTGCAGCGTCGTATAGCTCGTCCAGGACGGATCTAACTTTAGCATTATCCCGTTGCTGCTTGATTTCGTTTAGCTTTTCTTTTTGCATTTTCTCTACAACAGGGTCTACACGGAGGATTTCCATAGGAATTTCCTCTTCGATTTGGAATTCGTTCACGCCCACCACTATTTTTTCTTTGGTTTCAATTTCCTTTTGATGTCTATAGGCACTTTCAACAATTTCACGTTGCAGGTAACCTTTCTCTATTGCAACTACAGCCCCACCCATATCGTCAATTTTTTGGATGTATTCCATGGCTTTTTCTTCTATCTCATTAGTTAAGGCCTCCACGTAATAAGAGCCGCCTAGCGGATCGATGGTATTAGTTACTTCACTTTCATACGCTATTATCTGCTGAGTGCGTAAAGCGATTCTTACTGCTAGTTCGCTCGGCAAAGCCCAAGCCTCGTCGAAGGAGTTTGTATGTAGGGATTGGGTTCCACCTAGAACCGCTGCTAAGGCTTGGAGGGTTACACGAATAATGTTGTTTAAAGGTTGTTGCGCGGTTAAAGCCACGCCTGAGGTTTGTGTATGAAAACGTAGAAGCCACGACCTTGGGTTTTTGGCGTGAAAGCGTTCTTTCATTATTTTTGCCCATAAACGTCTGGCAGCCCTAAATTTAGCGATCTCCTCAAAGAAATCGTTATGCGAAGCAAAAAAGAAGGAGAGACGTCGTGCGAAGTTGTCTAGGTCTAATCCGCGGTCTACAGCTGCTTGAACATAGGCAATACCATTGGCAAGTGTAAACGCCACCTCTTGAACAGCCGTTGCTCCTGCTTCACGTATATGGTAGCCGCTTATGCTTATGGTATTCCATCTAGGTATTTTTTCAGCGCAGTATTCGAAAATATCCGTAGTGAGTTTCATTGAAGGCTTTGGTGGGAAAGTGTAGAGGCCCCTTGCGATATACTCTTTGAGGATATCATTTTGAACTGTTCCGCCCAATGAAGATTGAGGGATCCCCTGTTTTTCGCCAACTGCAATGTACATAGCCAACAATACAGTTGCTGGCGCATTGATGGTCATAGAAGTTGTGACCTTATCTAAGGGTATTTCATCAAAGAGGGTTTCCATATCCCGCAGAGTGCATACGCTGACGCCAACTCTGCCAACCTCGCCTAAAGCGAGTGGATGGTCGCAGTCATAGCCAAGTTGAGTTGGATAATCGAAAGCCACGCTTAAGCCTGTTTGTCCATGCTCCAATAAATATCGAAAACGCTTGTTGGTTTGTTCCGCTGTGCCGAAACCAGCATACTGCCGCATTGTCCAGAGTCTCGCTCGGTACATAGTTGGATAGACACCGCGGGTAAAAGGATATTCACCTGGAAAACCTAAGTCCCGCATGTAATCAAAGTTTTCAATGTCCAGCGGAGTGTAAACGCGTTTAACCTTAATGTTTGAGCTTGTACAAAACTCATTTCGACGTTCCGGCATTCGTGAAAGGCTTTTCGGCACCGTTTCTCTGTCCCACAAATTCTTTCGAACTTTAATTCTTTCTAGATCAGCTTTCTTAAACAATTAGGTTTTCACTTCCTATTTAATTATTAACGTGATGTAAGTTATGCATTAATGAAATATTTGGGAAAGGTTTTCTTTATTCTTTTGTCACCCATCTTCGGTAAAGGAAAATCCCAGTTATATAAATGATTACGGCGGAAATTGTCAAGATTATCATTGTTGGAAAAATTTTGTCAAAACCTGCGTTTCGTAGCATAATGTCTCTCATGGCCTTTGCAGCATAGGTCATTGGAATCACATTACTGGCTGTTTGAAGATATTCAGGTAGAAACTCGACTGGAAAATACATCCCAATGAAAAATTGGAGGAACACGCCAATTGTTACTGCTGCGTTACTTGCCTCTGAAGGGGAACGGGCGATGCAGGAGATTAACAGTCCTATAGATATACCGTTAATAGAGCCTAAGACCATTATAGGAATTAAAAGTGGAAGGTTCCAGTTCACTTTTGGATTCAACAATGAAAAAGCGAGCGTAGAAATTAGGAATAGAGAAATTGCTGTTTGAGCCATAGTCGCCAAGGTTTTACCCCATAACACGGATAAAGGATGGGCTGGTGAAACACGAATTCTTTTTAAAGTTCCCAATTCCCGTTCATAGACAATAGCGCTGGTAGCCGCAACCATACTGGAAAAGAGAAATGGATAGGTGAGAATTCCCGGAAGAAGAAACTCTTTGTAACCAAGCTTTTCTCGACTAATGGAGACACCTTCTTTTATAGTAACCGGATTACTTGCGAATTTAGAAAAGAATCCCTGAATTACACTGTGTATTATATCAGCCACGTCAGGATTCGTTTCGTCCACACTTAAAACTATATAAGTGGTTCCATGTGTAAGATTCTCCGAAAACCCTTCTGGAAAGGTCAATACACTGTTTATTTCGCCATTTTTCAATGCTTCCAGAGCCGATGTGTTATCTTGAAACATCTTCACTTGAAGAACTTCTGTTTGATTTAAGCCATAAATGATGTTGTTGGTTAGTTGGGTATTATCCATATCTACTATGGCAATATTTGCTACAAAAGGAACTTCCCTTCCGAAGATTGCGGAATACAGAAACAGAATGAGAATTGGGAAAACTATTGTCCAGAAGAGAGATCCTTTTTCTCTTAAGAATACCTTAATGTCTTTAATTGCTATACCAAAAACAGGGTTCATTAATTTACACCTTCCATTAGGCGTTTGCCAGTGAGGTTTATAAAAACATCTTCCAAGGTTGGTTCGGTGACCTCGATTTTTTCAGCTAAAACACCTTTAGCGAAAAGCATTGATGACACCTCAGGCATAAGTTTCCATGGATCGTTCACAAAGATTTTTAGTTCGTTGTTTTCACGTTTTGGTTTCAACTTGTGTAAAATTTTCTCGGCTTTTTCCATATGAAAATCTTTTACTTTTACATTGATTACAGCGTTGCCACCATATATCCTTTTTAATGTTTCAGGTTTATCAATTGCCACTATTTTGCCTGAATCCATAATAGCAACTCTATCACAAAGTTCGTCTGCTTCCTCCATATTATGTGTCGAAAGCAGAATTGTCTTTCCATCTTCATGAAGCTGCTTAATGAACTGCCAAAATTCACGTTTCACATGTGGATCAAAGCCCACTGTAGGTTCGTCAAGTACTATTATTTTAGGATCATGAACTATGGAAGCCGCTAGACTGACGCGGCGTTTCATTCCACCTGAGAGCTTATCAACCCGTTTTTTTAGAATCTCTTCTATATCTAAAAATTTTACAAGAAACTTTATACGCTCCTCGACTTCTCTTGATCTCAAGGAGTAAAGAGAAGCTGCAAAAACAAGGTTCTCACGAACAGTAAGATATTTATATAGTAAAGTTTCTTGTGGGCAAAAACCTAACAAGCGTTTAGCTTTATCTGGACGCCTGGATACATCAATGTCTAAAACAATTACTTTCCCCTTATCTAACCTTCTTAAACCACAGAGTATCTCCATCAAGGTAGTTTTTCCGGCACCGTTAGGACCAAGAAGACCAAAAATTTCGCCTTTTTCAACCGTAAAGGAAACTCCTTTAAGGGCTACTACATCGTCGTAGCATTTCACTAAATTTTCAATTTTAATCATAATGGAAACCACCTAGATGAGTGAAGGTTCCTGTGAAACATGAGCTAACCTCCAGATAGTTTTCGTTCTCTTCCCTAAGGGAGTGTTAGCTATAAACTTTTGGGGATTTATGGGAGAGGTATTAGGTGTTTTGATTGGGAGTGCATACGATTTATTAACACTTACGACACAATATAATTCTGGTAGCTCGCTCCATAAATGGTGAAAAACCCCTTGCCAAAAAAGGTAAAAACACGGCAAAAACAGCAACAAAAGGAGAAAATCCGAATACCAATAAAGGGAAAGTTAGAAAGAAAGACAGCTGTATTTAGGGAAGTCTATCCCATAGAAGAACCTTATGTTTACGTGGCCATTGTAAAAGAAAAGGGCACCCAAAAAATAAGATATGAGGTAATTGAGCCAACGCTCCTAGAGGAAGAAAAGAAACAACTCGAAGAAGTAAAAAGGCTTCTAATAGAAGAGTTAGACGTAAACTTAAAGGAAATTGAAACGAGAGAGAAAGCTAAAGAATACCTTAAAACTAAATTTCTCAAGATAGTAAAGGATTACCGCCTGAAGATACCTCCCGAATCCATTGACAAACTTCTGTACTACATAGTCCGTGACTTTATAGGATATGGGAAAATTGACCCCTTGATGAAGGATCATCTAATAGAAGACATATCAGCAGATGGAGTTAATATTCCAATCTATGTTTGGCATAGGATCTACGAGTCCATGCCTACCAACATTAAGTTTGAAAGCGAGAAAGAACTTAACTCTTTTATTATACGGCTAGCTTATCTGGCTGGAAAAAATGTCTCCATAGCCTCGCCTATTTTAGATGCTTCACTTCCAGATGGAAGTAGAATACAACTTACTTATGGAAACGAAATAACCCGACGGGGTTCAACTTTCACTATACGAAGATTCCGGGTTGATCCCCTTACTATCTCTGACCTTATCGCGTTTAACACGCTTTCTCTAGAAGTTGCAGCTTATCTTTGGTACATCATAGAAAATCGGGCTTCAATTGTTATAGCTGGCGGAGTAGCCTCTGGAAAGACAACTATGCTGAACTGTCTTTCCATGTTCATTAGACCTGAAATGAAAATTGTAAGTGTAGAAGATACTCAAGAGCTTAACTTACCTCATGAAAACTGGATTCCCTCCGTGGTACGTACAGGTTTCGGACGTGAAGATAAAAAAGCAGGGGCTATCACGCTTTTCGATCTTTTGAAAGCTGCGGTTAGGCAGAGACCAGACTACATAATTGTAGGCGAAGTAAGAGGAGAAGAAGCTTATACGCTTTTCCAAGCTATGGCCACTGGTCACCTAGGAATGAGCACAATCCACGCTGAATCCGTTGAGGCGGTACTCCAAAGACTGGCCTCAGAACCTATGAATATTCCGAAATCTTTGCTAGCGATGATAGATACAGTTTTAGTCATGCTACGAACAGAAATAAAGGGAAAACCGGCGAGAAGAGCCACAACAGCCACCGAAGTTGTGGCTCTGGAACCTAAAACAAGAGAGATAATCACCCGTGAAGTTTTCCGTTGGAACGCAAAAAAGGACACGTTTAGAAAGGTCAATCCTAGCCATGTCTTAGAGAGAAACATGGAAAAGTTCAACTTAGATGAAGAAGAAATCAAACGAGAGTTACAGCAAAGAAAAATAGTTCTCGAATGGATGGTGAAAAATAACATACGTCATTACACAGAAGTCGCGAAGGTTATTCGTGAATACTATGCAGATCCCGAAAGGGTCTATCGAAGAGCACGGATGAATCTTAAATGAAAAAGAAAGGAAAAACTCGAAAAAGACGAAAAATTCGAAGAAAAATGGGTAAGATGGCTAGTCATATTGCTTCACCTTTTAGAGTGATTATAAACTACAAGGCTACTTCGAAAGAGAAGGACGAAGGCAGAACAAAACTTCAGATACTTGCCTACAGATTTCTTGAAGGAAAGCTACGCTTCTTTCTTCCTTTATTTAAAGACTTAAACGAGCACATGCGGAAGGCAAAAATGCGAATAAGCTTCAAAGCATATGTTAGTCTAGCCGTCTTAACCTCTTTCACAATTTTTATTTCAGCTATGGTTGCTACCTTTGCATTAACTGTGTTGATTCTTAAGCAATCATTTGTAATTGCTGTCTTGCTAAGCATAGGCATAAGCTTACTAGCTTCAGCTTCAACAATAATAGGATTTTATGCCTACCCGATTTACCGAGCAGATAGTTTAAGAAGAAAACTCGAAGATGAGCTACCATTCACCACAGGTTACATGGCCATTCTAGCTGCAACCGGAGTACAGCCTGACAGAATGTTTCATTCCTTGGCAAAATTAAAGACCTCACTGGCTACTTCCATAGAAGCTAAAGAAATAGTTAGAAACGTTAAGCTCTTCGGCTTTGACATGATTTCCGCTTTAAAGAACGCTTCGAAAAATACCCCTTCAAAAGATTTCAGAGAATTACTTGAAGGGTTTATTGCAACTATACACTCTGGAGGAGATTTGGCTAGTTATTTACGTGACAAGTCAATGCAGTATATGAAGTTGAATAAAATTAAGCTACGAAAGTTCTCAGATACCTTGTCAATGCTTTCCGAGTTTTACGTAACCCTTATGATCGTTGGACCACTCCTGTTCATAATAATGTTATCAGTCATAGCAATGTTGGGCGGAAGCGATTTCGGAATTCTAAATCCAGCATTGATGTTGCATCTCATAACTTACATAGCTATTCCTGTAGGGTCACTTGTCTTCCTCATAATATTAGATGCGATATCACCGAAGTGGTGAAAACACTGAAAATAAAAGAAAAACAGAAGAAAATCGCAGAAATCGGGTCTATTTTAATAGGTATTTCTATAATCCTCATTTCAGGACTTTTTTTGTGGAATCAACCCATCTTTGAAGACTTAGTGTTTCTCACATTTACTTTTATGTTGTTGCCTATAACCATAGTTGAATATCTAGATTATCGGTGGAGGAAAGCTATAGATCAACATTTGCCGGACCTTTTCCGAAGTATAGTGCAAGCTCAACAAACAGGTATGACATTGCCCCAAGCTATTGAAGAAGCCGCGAAAAGGGATTATGGAGCGTTAACTGCAGAACTACGAAAAATGAATACTCAAATCTCATGGGGCATTTCTTTTGAAGAAGCCTTGCAGTCATTAGGTAGACGAGTTAACACCGTTTTGATACAAAGAACCATTCCACTAGTAATTGAGGCAAGTCGTTCCGGAGGAAAGGTAGAAAAAGTTTTTGACCCTATGGGCAAGTTCGTTCAAACTACGCTTCTGCTAGAGAAGGAAAGAAAGACGCAGACGAGACCTTACATTGCTATAATTTACGTAGCGTTTTATGTATTTCTTTTCACCATAATTCTTCTCTTCAACTCATTCTTTGTTCAAGCGAGTGAACTCCCTCCGGCCATGGGCAAGATAACCTTAACACCAGAAGAAGCAAAAAGGATATTTTTCCACATGACAACTATACAGGCTTTCTTTGGCGGTTTAATAGCTGGAAAAATGGGAGAAGGAAGCATAAAAGCTGGACTAAAACATAGTATCATTCTTTTGATAACCGGGTACATAGGTTTGAGGATATTTTTGTAGGGAGGAGGAGACATGATTCAGAAGATTTTAAGTGGAGTTTTCTGGGATAGGCGGGCTGTAACTTCTGTTTTAAGCAATATTCTGTTAATGATCGTAGCAGTTGCAGCTATGTCATTAGCTACCACAGCAGCCTATCTTATAAGCAACAATTTCCATGGCGCCATAGGGGAACGACTTATCATAGAAGACGTATGGTTCAAGAACAATGATGAAATCAGCGTTTACTTAAGGAACATAGGGAAAGTAGACTTGGAGATTTCAGCCGTATACGTTAATAATACTTCAACCTCTTTCACCGAATTGGAGTTAGGCATAGGTGACGGAGGATGGGTTAATATAACCCAGACATGGGCACAAGGGAGTATTTATCATATAAATATAGTTACCCGGAGGGGAACTCAAGTTGGAGGGTATTACACGGCTTCTTAGTAATTTTAAACGTGACAAGAAAGCTGTAAGTAACGTGTTAGTTGTAGTGCTAAGCTTAACTATTCTGGTGGTAATAGTGTCTAAAGTGGTATTATGGAGTTATGAAATGAATCGACTTGATTGGGAAATGTCGCGAGAGAATATAGAGATAACAGATGTAGAGTTCTCTTGGAACCAAATCCAAGTTAGCATAATGAACACAGGTTCCCTTTCCACGCGAGTAGTTGCTTTATGGATAATTAATTCAACTAAGCATGAACGGTTAAACATAAATTTACACGTGAACTCGGGGGAAACAATCACTTATGCGTTTAACTATACTTGGAGTCTAAATGAAACCTACATAATTAAGGCGATCACAGAACGAGGGAACATGGCTATTTCAACAATAAATTTTACGATTAGTAATGGAGCTATGTTAGCTTATGGAGAACAATCAGGTGCTGTGGCCAAATATAGGAAGTGGAATGGGAATCTTTGGGGTCTTGAGGAGGATTCCAACGCAATAAGTGGAACCATTCAATGGGTAGTGTTAAAATCGTCGCCAATAAGAAACGAGAAAGTTTTAGGCGTTCTCTCCTCGAATGGAGACCTATACGTAAGCGTATGGAATGGAGATGAACAGACATGGACGCCTCCATTAGAAGTAGCTAATGTTGGCACAACCCTCGATTACTATCGAGTCTTTGACATAGCGTATGAACAAAATTCTGGTAGAGCCCTGATTGTTTACAACCCCTCGTCAACCGGATATAAACCCTTCTTCAGGATTTGGAACGGCTCAGCATGGTCATCTCCACAGGAAATACAAATGAGTTCAACAGCAGTGATTTACTGGATAAAACTTGCTTCTAAACCTAGAAGCAATGAGATAGCGATGATAACGCTTCATTCGAACCAGCGCGTCTACGGCATGATATGGGATGGAGAAAGCTGGAGTCATGAGCTTTTGCTGGAAAATAGCGCTTCAACTTACACAAGAGAATGCATAGCTTTGGAGTATACTCAGATATCTAAGGAAGCTATGTTCGTATGGGGCGCTGGAACTTATATGCATAGCCGAGTTTGGAATGGAAGTGCATGGAGCGGGGAATTACCCGTGGTTAACATCGGAGCAACTTGTTACTGGTTTTCACTTAAAGCCGATCCAAACAGTGACAAGCTTATACTTGTCAGCATTGATAGCGCATCAGATTTGAACACAGTTAGATGGGATGGAGAAAGCTGGACTCTTGACGCGGAGCATGATAACCGTGTTGAAACAAACGGTGCAAGATGTGCAGATGCTGAGTTCGAGGATTTACCCGGGCATGAGGGACACATACTTCTTGTTTGGGGAGACAGGAATACAGATCAGATAACCTATAGACACTTTGATGGTGGAAGTTGGAGTTCTAAAACTAAAGTGTCCACATCCGTAATCCCAACGACAGATCAAAGATGGCATATTCTTAAGCGATGTTCAGATGGAAAGATTTTATTAGCTTGCATAGACGACGGACAGGACATAAACACTGCCTATTGGAATGGTGAACAATGGTTCTGGACTGGCGAAGTGGAACCTGAAGCATCTGTTATAAACAGGGCAAATTTCGACTTAGCCCCAGACGCGCATTATGAAAACACCTTTGAAAATTCATGATTGCTGGAAGAGTCCTTTAAGATATATGTTTCTCTAAAGCTTTCAATACCTGTGTTTGATCCTTAGCTTCAACAAGGATAATATTGTAAGAAACAGCCATTTTCTTTCCTTTCTCATTCATTTTTGGAACAGCTATCAAATAGGCTTTGTCGGGGGTTACATCATATATCTTGGCAAACATAGCGATTATAGGCTGTTCAGAAACCTCGTCGTCTTTAGTTATAGCGATATCGATCACATTTACCTCGCGGGTTATCTCGCCTTTAAAGGCAACTATGTTGAATATGTGTTCTGCTCCAGATTTGCCTTTTAGCAACCCGGGGCTATGCACTTCCATGCCTTTGGATTCCAAGAATTTTACTATTGGAGCAGTAAACACCCAGTCAAATGACGCTTCCCGTCGCGCTTCTTCAGTTAGACGGTAAGCGTAAACATCCGTGGTTACAGCCTCTTCAAATAAGAATGATTTATGGCAATCGCGGCAGAAATGGGTTGGAATTGGAATGTCAAAGCTTTTCTCACAGTTGTTACAGGTGCACCATATTCCGGCTTTCCGGTGGTCTATATCTGGTTTTGTGAGGGATTCACTGCAACCGGGACAAATAAGCTTACTTCCTTTCCTGAATTCCTTTTCCATTCCTATGTATCCACATTTGATATGTTCTATTAAGGAGCTTTTTTCAATATCAAATGATTGGCAGAAAGGACAAGAATAGCGCATGGAAACGTTAGCTGAACTACAACTAGGGCAGTAAATCGGTTTATCATAAAGCTCTCTTTCAATTATACCAGCCTCATATAATTCGTTTAGAAAATCTTCTACTAAAGATGGATCACCTAAGATGGATTCTAGTAATGGATAGCGGTAACCATATTTCGGGTCGGAGACAGGTTCTAGCTTTTCAATTTCTCCGCTGAGAAATTTACCTAGAAAAATTCTAACTGTGCTCTTTTTAAAGAGCTCAGCGCGTTT
>DAZI01000070.1 GCA_002507245.1 Candidatus Bathyarchaeota archaeon UBA233 | reverse complement strand
TCATAACAGTAACATATTATGCAAACTCAACTACCTATGAAATAACATTAATAATGAAAATATATCAGAGACGAGTAACAGAGGTTTTCACCGTACAAGATACAAGCTTTTCTTACAATGTAGATGGCGGCGCTGACGAAGTAAAATTTGACCTTATCATTGACAGATGGACATGGATGAATGAACAAAACAAACTTGCACTCTTCATGGAAGTGGAAAGCGAAATTAAAGGAAAAGTCGAATTAGAGTCGGCGAGTATAAATGAAGAGCGGATAACAATCAAACTGGACCACGTCAAAATAAAAGTCGGCTGGATTAAAAAGGCAAAAATTCTAACAACCAACGGTACAGAAGAACTCATAGACGTTTCAGTTGCCTATAAGTCTATAGAGTTCGAGTTTGGAAAAAGCGAGAGTGAGCTAGAGTTGGATATCTACTTCATATATCCTTACTTCGGAGAAAAGAAACTAGTTCATGACCCTAGCATCGGCATTGAAGACGACTTTCTACTAAACGTTTTCAATCTAATAACTCCAGAGGTCCTACTAGGCACAGCAATAACAGCAACCGCGGTACTAGCAATTGGCACAGTTTTAGCTCGAAGAAGAAAGAAACAAACATCTACTAGAAACCACAATAGCGTCATTAACTCACACATTCGCGTCAGTATATAACCCCCTTTTTTAGAAAGGGAATATGCCACGTAAAAGAATTAAAGTCAAGGTAAATGAAAATGTCCATAACCGAATGGCTAACAACTTTGGGACTTCCTGGCCTCTTCGCTGCTTCCTTTCTAGGCCACTTTGGCATAATATTAAAAGAGGCAGTGTTTATTCCCGTATTTATTTATCTCTGTAACTTTTGGGACCCCCTAACACTAGGTTTAGTCGGGGGAATAAGCGGAGGCCTAGGAGAGCTAAGCTCTTACTTAATGGGCAGAGGCATCACCAAAATCGCCAAAAATAAAAATACAGTTAAAACTCCTAAATGGGCAAAAAAATTAGGACTATTAAGCGTGCTACTCTTTTCGCTAACACCCTTACCGGACATGCCGGTGCTTGTGCTTATAGGGTCTGCACGTTTTCCTGTTCTGGGGGTTTTAGCCTTGGAGATTCTCGGAAAAATTCTACTATATACAATTGCAGCTGCTCTTGGAGGAGCACTATATTACAATCTGAATGGAATGCTCCCAACGCCATATGATTCTGCATTAGTTATATTAATCTCATTGAGCTTTAGCATTATTTTCACTTGGAAAAAGACGCGAACCCCCATACTCAGAGAAACCAAAAAATAGTTTACAAAATTATTAATGCAAAGAAGAAACTAAGAAAGAAACAGGTAAAAAACGACTGATTCGGAATTTAGTTTTCTATACCTACGTTTTTCTGTAATGTAACAGATATCCAAGTGGATTATTAAGCGTCTTTTCAGTCATAAATCCAAATTTAAGATAAAACTCTTTAGGCCCTGCGGGCCAATGAATATGTTTACCCCACTTTTCATCCCTTTCCGTAACATAAACCAATGCTCCCTCATAATTCTTGAACACCGGGCTATTAAGAAAGTATTTCAGAAGAGTTTTCCCAACACCCTTGCCTTGATGATCAATATCAACCCATAAACAGAATATAAACAAACAATCATTAAACTCTTTTCCAAGAATATATCGGCTTTCTACTTCTCCTTTCTCGGGATTCGCTCTACAAGGGCATAATCCAACTTTTTTCATAAGTTTTTGTGGAACAAACTCTATCATGCCCACAGGTTTTTCTTTCATATATGCAATAAAGGTTGTTGGCGTGAATAACATGTTGGTTTTTTCTAACCATTCTTTACTTTTTTGCACAATTTCTGAATTTTGCCAATCTTCAAGATGCCCCCAACATAACTTGAGCCTATCAAAAACATTATTCGAGTTTATAGCCAATATCCTTATAATTTCTGACATTTAGCTTCCCGACAAATTTTCCTTGTATCCACATCCTCAAGAACCCCTTGTCAGATTTAAGACTTTTTGTATATACCAAGTTTCGTCCCAACATTAATTCATGAAGGACAAAAGTAGAAGTTGTCGGATGAACAAACGAAGAATTTACATTTCATATCGAGATTCCTTCGACATTTCAGTTTACGTTCAAACAAATCGAGAGATATCTTTACTTCATCATGGAACATTCCCAAAAGATATTCGAATTTATTCACATTTAGATTCAGAAGGGTAGGTAAGTTTTTTCAGATACTTTGATTCGCTTGAAATGTAGGTTCATGTATGTCAGAAATTATATTAATCATAAATCTCCTCTCATTAGTAATAAGTATAGGTTTAGGTTATTCAGCAGTTAGATTATTGCGAATTTTTAAAGGTGGAAAAATGGGCAAGCCATGGATGTATATCTCAGCCGGAGTATTTGCGGTTGCACTTGCCTCTTGCATTTTTTCATTGCGCCTCCTTTTAGATCTTTCTTCAGAATTCATTCGCCCCTTAGGAGGGGTGATTATGCTAATAGGGGGAGTTTTGATGGTTATTGGGATACATTTAGAGTATAAGCACTGGTCTCCTGCAAAGTAAAACTTGGCGAGGAGAAAAGATTGGAGAAATCAAAAGGATTCCTTAAAGAAAAAGAAGGAATTTTCATAGATTATGAGATGTTTGTTGATATGAAGAAAGCGTTAAGAGAAACATTTGCATCAGGCGCATATGTCATAATAGCCATTATGGCAAAGCGTTGTGGACGAAACGTATTCGAAAAGATAAAGAAGAAAGCTAAGACAAAGAAAGATGCGTTAGAGCAGCTTTGCAATATGGTTAATGAAAGAAATTGGGGAGAACTATCCTTTACAGAGGTTAACTTCGAAAAGAAATCAGGCAAAGGAATAATCAAAAACTCCTTTGAAGCAAGAAATTGCAAATCTACAACCCCGTGCTGCCACTTCCTAAGCAATTTTATCGCCGGCTTCCTCTCAAAAGCTTTTGAGAAAGAAATCAACGTAGTTGAATTGAAATGCGCTGGAAAGGGAGAT
>DAZI01000036.1 GCA_002507245.1 Candidatus Bathyarchaeota archaeon UBA233 | reverse complement strand
AACATCGGAACTTTTTCTTTGTAAGCATTGTATTCTGTGCCAAATCTTTTTTCCAATTCTTTCTCTTCAGTCTTGGCTTGACGATAATAAGCATATGTCAAAATAGGCCACATCAAAACTGTAATTATGGTCGGCCATTGCACGATAAAAGCACCTGTAGCGACAATTAAGCCCAAATATTGAGGATGTCTAACAATTCCATAGACACCTTTTGTTACCAGTTTTCCTTTTGAACCGTGAACCTGCTGCCACCCAGTTATTATTAAGTACCCCCCTAGTAAGAGCATCAAGGTGCTGATAATCATTACAATCATAACGCCTGTCTCTAAATCCCATAAACCAATAATCGACAAAAATGCCGCGAGAAGATGTCCGTGTAAAGGGTCTGCAATTAAAGGTAAACCTAACGAAGACAAAATGTAAATAGTTAGGGGAATTCCAAACATTTCTGTGAAAAGCGACACTATGAAAGCTTCATATATACCAAGACCCTTCCAATTCTTCTTCTTAATGGGCTTAACAAAGGCCAAAACAAAAAATGAGAAAAATGAGATAGATGCAACAACCATTATCCAGTTATTAAACCAATCCATCAACTAATCCTTATCCCTGCTTCTTAATGCGAAGTTTAATTTTATTTTCATGCGAATCATTTATGTTAAGAACATACAAGTTGCAGGCATATAAATATATATCGTGAAAAGATACATTTAACTTACCTATTTATCCACCCGAAATAGATAAATCATTTCAGTTTTTCCCGTTTTTATATGCTCATTATCCTCTATGCGTGATCAAGCCATGGATACACTATCTTTGACAAGTTCAAAAGTATCTGAGCTCAACCGGTGCCCAGAAAATTAGTTATATTATCATCTGCAAATGCTATATTTTGTGTTGTATAGGACTTGATAGAGGTTTCAAAATGCAAGGAGTAACCTTTAGGCGGTTGACGAAGGCTGAGGAGTTGAGAAAGGTTGAGGGGTTGCAGAAAGAGGTTTGGGGTATGGTTGACGTTGAGGTTGTGCCTACGCATATGCTTATGGGGATTCTTATAGCTGGCGGCGTGGCCATTGGAGCTTTTGACGAGGACGGTAATATGGTTGGTTTTGTGTTTGGTTTGCCCGGGGTTAGGGATGGAAAGCTTATACATCACTCCCATATGTTAGGGGTTAAGCCCGAGTTGAGGCATAGCGGTGTAGGTTACAGGCTTAAGCTGCTCCAGAGAGAAGCTGCTATGGAGCAGGGAGTTGAGTTTGTTGAGTGGACTTTTGATCCGCTTCAAGGGGCAAATGCTAAGTTAAACTTTGCTAAGCTTGGTGTAATTTCAAGAACCTACTTCCGCGATGTGTATGGCGAGATTAGGGACTCGATAAATATTGGTTATCCGTCTGACAGGCTTTTGGTTGAGTGGTGGGTTAAATCGCCACGTGTGGTTAAGAGGATATCCGGAGAGCTTAGACCGCCCATCGCTAGCATTTTACTCTCAAGAGGCGGCGAAACTGCTATCGAAACGGTTGGCGGCAAGCCTGTTGCAAAGAAAACGGTATCCAGCAGGGTAGTTGTGCTTCCAATACCGGGGGACATAAACAGGCTTAGGAGGGACCATCCAGAACTTGCGTCTGAGTGGAGGATGGCAACAAGGGAAGCCTTTGAAAGGCTGTTTTCGCTCGGGTATATCGCAGTTGACTTTTCATCCGAACTGTATGAGGGTGGACGAAGGAACGCTTACATCCTTCTTAAAGCCACGCTTGATGAAGCTCTTTCGGGGAGGAATCTTTGAGGATAAAATCTGTAGAACTAAAACTGGTCATGATGAAGTTAAAGTATCCGTTTGAAACCAGCTTTGGCGCAACGCATAACAGGCCATGTGTCCTAGTGAAACTAAAATATGGTGATGTTGAAGGCTGGGGAGAGGTTGTTGCCGGCGAGGGCCCATGGTACTCTTATGAGGACATCGAAACTGCATGGCATGTTTTAACACAGTATCTTGCTCCAAACGTTGTCGGAAAGGATGTAGATTCTCCGGACAGGTTTTGCGGTATGATTTCGCATGTGAGGGGGCATAACATGGCTAAGGCCGGCTTGGAAGAGGCGTTTTGGGATGCCTACTGCAAGTTTGTGGAACAGCCTCTTTACAAGGCTCTCGGCGGTGAACGAGATGGAATTGAAAGCGGTGTTAGCATTGGCATTAAGTCCACTGTTGACGAGTTGATCAAAACGGTTGAGAATTACGTTGAAAAGGGATACAGACGCGTGAAAATCAAAATAAAACCAGGATGGGATATCGATGTCGTTAGGAAAGTGAGAAATGAATATCCAAGTTTTCCCCTCCAAGTGGACGCCAACTCTGCTTATACCCTCTCAGACGTGGCGAAACTGAAGGAACTTGACAGGTTTAACCTCCTCATGCTTGAGCAGCCTCTAGGCTATGAGGATCTGGTTGACCACGCGACTTTACAGAAAATAGTGGAAACACCGATCTGTCTCGATGAAAGCATAAGTTCGGTGGATGCCGCTAAGGCGGCTATAGCTCTTAAAAGTTGTAAGGTGATAAACATAAAGCCAGGCAGGGTAGGAGGACTTCTAGCTTCAAAACGTATTCACGACCTATGCGCAGAAGCTAACATTCCCATATGGATAGGAGGGATGCTTGAAACAGGAATCGGAAGGGCGCATAACATTGCGCTTGCCACGTTGCCGAATGTAAAGTTCCCATGCGATATCTCGGCAAGCGACAGGTACTATGAGGAAGATTTGGTTGAACCCCCATTTATGTTAGGAAGCAACGGCACGATAGCTGTTCCTAAGAACTATGGGATAGGCGTCGAGGTTATTGAGGAAAGGGTGAGAAAGTTCACTTTAAAATCAACAACTGTAAGGCTTTAACCTAGTTTACGTTGTCAGTGGCTTGGGATATTGTTGGCTTTATGTTTCCTTGTCGACTACTCGTTCAATAGCTGCGGCTGTTCGTTGATGATACGAGTTAATCCAATGTTCTGGGTGGAAAGATGCGCTGGTGATCTTCACGTTTACATCTTTGTATTTGAAGCGTGTTTCGTATTTTTCGTTCCAATTGGGCAGTTTTTTCAGTCCATATGCTTGTCTGAGTTTGACTAATACGTCAACAGAGTCTCCGGGAAATTCGTAAGGAATGTCTATTGCGTATTTAAATCCTTGAGAAGAGATAAGCTCCAGAGCTTGAATTGGGCTCATCATTCTGTTATCTGGGTTGTACTTTTTCTCTAGAAATTGACCGAAGACTTGTAGTACGGTGAGTTCGCCGTCCCAATTAATCTTTTCTAGAATTGCTTCCTTAGCGCTTTCAAAAACTTTCTTTACATTTTGATGGTAACAATCCCTTGCAGCGTTGTATTTTCCTATTTTGGTTGTGGGAAATCCATGATTTGAAAGAAACACCGCGACCTTGGCGCCTTTTGGTAATTGTTTCAACTCTTCTTTAACTTTAAGGATTACTCCTTCGTTAAAAGCCTCGGTTCCTCCGAGCTGCTCTGCGTAGACAACGGGAATATGAGCGCCCATCTCATGCAAGGCGTGCTCCACATGTTTTCGGAGATGAAATGTTGACATGGAATCGGTGGTCACTGAAAAATGTTCGGAGACCACTAAATGAGTTATCTTGTCCTCTTTTACGAGTTTTTTTACTACTGCATCAGGCGTCTGTTTCTTCCATTGAGGAAAAGGATCAATGCCATAGGCAAATCGGACTACTACTTTGTTTCCAAATTCTTTCTTCAGTCTTCTGGCTACCTCTTCTTTCTGCGGTTGTGTCTGGTCATAGAAGGGTGAACGCCCGCCCATGGATAGCCAGCGGTTATAAATTTCGAACCCGTACATTTCATAAAAATCTGGTTCACCGTATCCTGGGCCTGTTTTTCTGGCTAAGTAATGTGGTTTTGTGCCTTTGCGGTAAATGCCGAAACGTGTTATGCGAAACCGTTTTGCCTTTGGAATAAAGTATGCGAATCCTTTGTATGGACGTAGCCATGCATCTATCAATGCCGGATTAGGCGATGCTTCCTCGGCAAATATTTTGTTCTTGTCTTGAAGGATTGTTCCGCGGTCAAATCTGAGAACGATTTTTGGGATAAACCCCATGTTGATAAGGCTTGTCACAAAGTTTCTGAAAGAATAATAAGTGTGCTCGTTATATTCGGGTGGCTCTCCGTGATCCAAAAGAATTACGCCAATTCTCATTTAACGCACCATTTCTGATTTGTAAATGCACGTGCCAAACTGTCTTTTCTTGCTTATTGCACGTCTTTCCCCTAATGTATTAAGGAGTTTGCTTAAAATCATTGCGCGAGTCTCAACATGGGCGTTAATTCTTACTTAATTGTTGGGCTGATCTAAGTTAGTAGGCTGATACTCCTTTGTTTTGTCTTAACATTTAGCGAAAATGTCATAAATTTAATACTGTTACAATAAACGTGGTGAAGGACTTGTTCACTGAGGAGGAGATACGTAGGGTTTCTGCTTTGTTGAGCGCATTGGGCAATCCAACCAGGTTTAAGATTGTTATGCTTGTTAGCGAAACTAGGAGGCCTTTGCACATTAAGGCGATAGCTGAAATGTTGAAGGGGGATTATGCTGCGATCTATCGGCATGTCAAGGTTCTTGAGGGGAGCGGTTTAATAGGGATTTATGAGGTTGGGCGTTCACGTGTGTTATACCCAAAGGATGAAGATACAATTAGGCTTATTCTTGAGTTCGTAGAGAAAGTTATACGTAAATAGCAAATTAAATATGAAAAAGTAGAAAAATAAATTGAATAAAATTTAAATATAATTTAGCATTAACATCATTTTCTTTGGGGGAGGAAGAACTGCGTAGGATAGGGTCCCGTGAAATTGCAGCTGCAAGCATCCTTGGAGGACTCTCCGCTTTATGGGAAATAATACCTGGGCCGCCTTTCGATGTTCCCTTTCCGTTAATGCCAAGAATATCCTGGGACATTACAGGCGTGCCGATGATGATAAGTCTATTACTGTACGGTTCTTTATGCGCCATATATACTTCTGTGATTGGATGCTCAATAATTTTTATTAGAGGAAAATTTTATGGCGGAACCTTCAAGCTGATTGCAGAACTCGCAACTCTGATCGGGTTTGCTGTGTTCAGAAAACGTTTCGCTGTGGACACGGCTAAGGCGGTTGCATCAAGGGTTTTAGTCATGACTGTTGTAAATTACTACTTGCTTCAGCTATTCTACAATATCCCTGAAAACGTTGTCATCAGCTTACTTAGGCCAATAGCGATTTTCAACGTTACCCAAGCGCTAATCAACATAATTCCCGCCTATATCGTTTATCGAAGATTGAGGAAAGATTAGCGTCACGGGAGATATTCTAATATGGGGCAGTTACTATGTTCTTCAACATTCATTTTCGCCTTGAATAATGCAATCCTATTTGTTGGGCTTTTCTGCAGCTAAGCCTTTTATTTTCTGCGAGCGTTTAGTTGAAGTGAAGAGAGGTTCAGTTCGATGGGTAAAGGTTGGTTGTGGGCCTGTGTTGTCGGGCTGGTTGTGGCGGTTTCGATTGGTGTTCCTCTACTCTTAGGGTATTGGGATAGGTTGAGCGCTTTGAAACATGAGACTTCTCGTTGGGCGGTTATTGAGGATGTGAACGGGGATCGTATGGCTGTGGAGCCTTCCAAGGATGAGGTTTGGAGCCAGCTGGTAGAACTGTATGAAAGTGGGCAGAGACGGTGGGTAGGTGGAATCGTGGAGAGGTATGACAGTAAGTGGGGGTTCCGATTTAAGCCTGAGACGGTTAGGGTGGCTGAGGTGACAGCGGAGGGATTACAGGCAACGATAAGGCATGTTAGCCAAAACTTGGATTACTGGCTTGGAGGTTGGTGTTACATAGGCGCTAGGGTCGTTGAAATTCATTCGTCCTAGTTTTAGGTTTCAAAAGTAAACATATATATTGTTGACGCTCCATAGGGTTGCCTCAATAATTAATGTATAAAGGAACCCTAAATGACGGCTTCAATTGTTGACAAGCTGTTAAAACTTAAGCGTGAAAAGAAAGCTGTGATATTGGCTCATAATTATCAGCGTCCCGAAATCCAGGATTTTGCAGATTATGTAGGCGATAGTATTGAGCTTTGTCTTAAGGCAAAGAAGGAAAAGAATGCGGAAATTATAGTGTTTGCTGCGGTTGATTTCATGGCGGAATCCGCAGCTATATTGAACCCTGATAAGAAGGTTTTGTTGCCCAGTCCCGGCGCTAGATGCCCTATGGCGCAGATGTTGACGGCTGAGGAGGTTAAGAGATGGAAAAGGAAGTATCCGAAGGCTCCAGTAGTGCTTTATGTTAACACTTTGGCTGAGGCCAAGGCTGAATGCGACGTTTGCTGCACGTCGGCTAACGCCGTAAAGATAGTTGAGTCGTTGGATGCGAATACCGTGATTTTCGGGCCGGACAATAACCTCGCTGAATATGTGGCGGAGAAAACTGGCAAAAATATAATAGCGATTCCTTCAAGGGGTTTCTGCCCAACTCATCTGCTCTTTCAACCAGAAGAGATTCAAGTTTTGAGGATGGAGTACCCGGATGCTGTTGTGGCTGTTCACCCGGAATGTTCCAGCGAGGTTCGAGTTTTAGCTGATTTTGTTGGAAGCACTTCGCAGATGTGTCGTTACGCAAAAAATACAGAGTTTAAGAGGTATATAATTGCCACTGAGGTGGGGCTGCTTCACCGATTGAAGAAGGAGAACCCGGGAAAGGAGTTTATTCCAGCCTATGATGCTGTCTGCCCGAACATGAAGTTGAATACTCTTGAAAGGGTTTATTACGCTTTGAAGGATGAGAAGCATGTTGTGAGGGTTCCGAAAAGCACTGCGGAAAAGGCTTGGAAAGCGTTAGAGAAAATGCTTGCCATGAAATAGAGTTTTAGACGGGAATTATCATTAGTTTTACGATTTTCACTCCTCTCTTTGTCGATAAATGGTCTTGGAGCCGCCTTATTTCGGAAGCTTCGCCTTTGACCGCGATGGCTTCGAGGCAGTCCCTTTCGGTGAGATGAACATGCATAGAGGAACATATGAGATGAGCGTATTCATGCTGTATATGCGTCAAAGTGTGCTCTAAGCCTTTGACCTCGTGATCATAAAGCATCATTAGAACACCGGCGAACTCGCCCTCCTCGTCTTGAAGCCATTTATGCTCGGAAACAAAGCTTCTAACAGCGTCTTGAATAGCCTTTGAGCGGCTGGTGTAGCCCATGTTGGCGATTATCTCATCAAAATCTTTCAGCAAGTCTTGGGGAAAAGTCATGCTGATACGAGTGATTTCGCTCATATGCATCGGTTCAATGATTTGTTGTGGTTGCATAAAGTTTTTATGCAAATATGGCATCGCTGAAGGGGAAATCGCAATGGTAAGGGGGAGTTAATTCAAACCTTTTGGCGGAGACAATTAGAGGAAGAGTTATCTAGCCTCTCGTTAAGCAAAATAACGATATGAAGGATTTGGAAATCGCTAGAAGTAAACTGCGAAGATATGGCTGGAGTCTTGTGATAGTAAAAGATGGAGAGGTTGTTTTCGAAACTTATGAGCATGGGATAAGGGGGTTGCTGGAGGCTATAGGGGCGCTTGGCGGATTGTTAAAAGGGGCTTCTGTGGCTGATAGGGTGGTGGGATTGGCAGCAGCATTGTTGTGCTTGTACGTGAAGGTGAAGAGTGTTTACGCCGTGGTTGTAAGCCAAAACGCTGTAGGATTGCTTAGAGAGCGAGGGGTGTACTGCGAGTTTGAAAAGCTTGTGCCCAGAATTCTAGATAAGAGCGGTGCGGCGCAGTGTCCGTTTGAAAGGATTGCAGGTGAGGTTTCCAGCGTTGAAGAAGCTTACCGCAAACTGAAAGAGCTTGAGGAAAAGTTGCGTAAGAAGAAAGCTAATAGTTTATATTGAAGTGGAAGGGTTTAATCGTTAATGTAAAAGGTGTCCTGCCATGTGTGAGTTTACCGTGTTTCTGGAAGGGGAAATCGTGTTCAGAGACGCTGTCTACGTTAGGGTTGAAGGGAAAAACGTTTTGTTAAGGAATATTCTTGGAGAAACGAAAACAATTGAAAAATGTCGAATCTCTGAGGTAGATGTTACCTCTGAACGGCTGATTTTGAGGTCTCTTATGGAATAGGGAGAAAAAAGCAAGGTTGAAGTTAGCGGTTTCCGGCAAGGGCGGGGTTGGCAAAACCTTTGTGGCGGCTGGATTAGCCTATTTCTTGGCTAAGAAAGGATTTAAGGTGTTGGCGATCGATGCGGATCCTACGCCGAACTTGGCTTTAACCTTAGGCGTCCGTTATGAGGAGGCGAACAGGATTGTGCCAATTTCGGAAAACCAGAGGTTGATAAGTGAAAAGACGGGCGCGGGGTTCGGCGGAGTTTACCGTTTGACTTTTACAGTTGATGACATTGTTAGGGATTTCTCGTACCTGTCACCTTTAGGCGTTAGCTTGCTTGTTATGGGCACTGTAAGGTCCGCTGGGAGTGGATGTATGTGTCCGGCTAACGCAGTAATTCGCGCCTTGCTTCGCCATTTAATTGTTGAAAGAGATGAGGCTGTGGTGATAGATATGGAAGCTGGCATTGAACATTTTGGAAGAGGAACAGCTGAGCATGTTGATGTGATGCTCGGTGTTGCAGATTCGAGTTTGAAGGCCTTGGAGACTGTTAAAAGGGTTAGCAGGCTCGCGTTTGACATGGGGGTAGCTCACATGTTTCTCGTTGGAAACAAGGTTTACAGTCAGGAAGATAGAGCGCGGATAGAGAGGTTTGCGTCTGAGGCTTCTCTTGAAGTGTTGGGATTGATTCCCTACGACGAGAAAATTGTGGAAGCTGATAGACTGGGGGAAAGCCCGTTTCTTTGTACAGGGGATTCCTTTGCAGTGCAGGCCTTGATGAAAATTGGAGAAAGGCTGTTGGATACTGCGCAACCTTAGCGGCTTAGATAAAGCTTGAGAAGCCACATTACTGTTAGGCCAAAGGACAAGGCAGCGAATTGTAGAAACGAGTTGGATAGTTTCTTTTCTTTGTGCAGTTCAGGGATCAAGTCGGTGGTGGCGATGTATATGAAGGTGCCGGCGGCGAAGCCGAGCATGTAGGAAAGCTCTGGAAGGTAGTCTTGGAGGTAGTAGGTGAAAACTGCTCCTAACATGGCGACTAGGGCTGTTAGAAAATTGTAGAATAGGGCCTTTTTTCTGCTGAAACCGCCATAGACGAGAATGGCGAAGTCACCTATTTCTTGCGGGATTTCGTGAAAGCAGACAGCTAAGGTTGCGACTGTTCCAAGAGGAATGCTGGTCAAAAAGGAGGCGGCAATTATCATGCCATCGATAAAGTTGTGTATTCCGTCGCCGATTAGGTTTAGATAAGCAAAGGGATGAACCTCGCATTCCTCTCTTTCATGGCAGTGTCTCCATAATAGCTTTTCAAAAACGAAAAAAGCTGTTATTCCGAAGGCCACAGCGAGGAATGCTGTGTCGTTCATGGATGAAAAAGCTGCTTCAGGAATTAAGTGTAGGAGCGCTCCACCGAGGAGGCTTCCAGAGGCAAACCCTATGAGGATAAGCAGAGTTTTGTTGAAGAGCTCGGTTCTTAGCGATAGAGCCAATAGTCCAATTAGGGAAATTAGGCTAACGAGAAAAGTTGAGGTCAATGCGAGTATTAGGATAAACATGTTAATAACCAAAGAGTCTAAGGCGGTATAATAAATTTTAAGGTTTCCAAAAAGGATTTACGCCTTTCTAAAGGGAATTTAACGTGTGGAGAGGGCTTGAAAACGGAGGATTATGAATTAAAACGGATATTGGAACGCTGCAGGGTTATTGCTGTTGTAGGATTGTCTAGGAATCCCGGTAAGGATAGTCATATAGTAGCTCGATACTTAAAGGAGAAGGGGTACCAGATAATTCCCATAAATCCTTCAGCTGAGGAACTTTTGGGTGAAAAAACCTACAAGGATCTAGGCGGTGTACCTGAAGAGTTACAGAAAAGAATCGATGTAGTATGTATCTTTAGACCATCCGAGGAAGTTCCGCGGATAATGGGGCAGGTTTTGGAAATGAAGGAGAAACTTGGGAAGCCTGAGGTTGTTTGGATGCAGCTGGGGGTGGTTAACCGCGAAGCCGCTGAAGAGGCTGAGGCCGTTGGAACCAAAGTTGTTATGGACAGGTGTATGATGATGGACCATAAAAGACTTATAGGGGAGAGAGATGAAGAACTAGAACGTATAAAACAAAAGAAGCTGGAAGCTTTAATAAAAAGGTTGGAGATGAAGAAGATCACAGCTCCTATACAATTAAGGGATTCAGACTTTGACGATGCGTTGGATACTCATACGTTAATCTTAGTGGATTTCTGGGCGCCATGGTGTGGACCATGCCATATTATTGCTCCGATAGTTGAGGAGCTTGCAGAGGAATATTCTGGGAAGGTTTATTTTGGGAAGTTGAATGTTGACGAGAATCCGTTAACAGCGAGAAGGTTTGGAGTGCGAGGTATACCCACGCTTATCCTCTTCAAGAATGGGAAAGAGGTAGCTCGAATAGTAGGTGTAGTTCCAAAAACCCATATTCAGAAAGAGATAGAGAAACACCTTGCTTGAAGGAGAAGAAAGCTTTGAATATTTCAGAGAAACGGGTGGTAGGCTCCCTTTTCCTTCTTTTAGGTTTATCGTTTCTTGCGGTAGGTTTGCATGTTGGTCAGCTGAGCTTAATTGAGGAAATGTTAAGTAAAATTTTTGAAACAGCTCTAGCTGGGATATAAACTTTGAAGAGGATTTCCGGTTATGTGTCCAGTTATTGAAAGTCGACAAGGTGAGAAAGGAGCAATTCTTGAAGTTGCAAAACTTATGCTTATTTCGGTGAGAACGGCGCCGAAGTCAGGTGGGATAGATGATGTTGTATCTTTGCTTGTGTATGGAGCGGAAAAGGAAGTGTTGGCTGATGAAATGGAGAAGATCAGTGAAGAGAGGGGGATAGTGAATTTTAAGCGGGACGCGAGGAATGTTCGGGATTCCGAAGTGGTTGTTTTGGTTGGAGTTAGAGGGGCTAAGAGTTTCGGACTTAACTGTGGGGCATGTGGCTACAATAGTTGTGACGATTTTGAAAAGGCTGGGAAAAGGGTTGGACGAGATTTTGTTGGTCCTACTTGCATGTTAAAGGCTTTGGATTTGGGCATCGCTTTGGGTTCAGCGGTTAAAACGGCAAGTATGTTTAATGTTGATAATCGGGTAATGTATCGGATAGGTGTGGCTGCTAAACGTTTGAAAATGCTTCCCGAAGCTACTGTTATAATGGGGATACCTTTGTCGGCTAAGGGGAAGAACATCTACTTTGATCGACGCTAATCCATGCTACACCGGTTTCGTTTAAATTTTGATAAATAGTTCCCATGTTTTAGAATTAGTTTTTATAAACTCTCTAAGGGGTTATTTTGTTTTGACTGCCATAGAAACTGCCGTTTGGGTTCTTGTTACGCCGCCTATGTTTTGGATTTTACTAAGTATCTTTTTGAGGGCTGCCATGTCGTCAAACTGTACATAGGCGATTATGTCGTACTGTCCGGTTACTACATGTGCCATTTTTACGCCGGAAACTTTGAGGATGGCTTCAGCTATCTGCCAAACTTTTCCAGGTTTGGTGTTGATTAATATGTAGGCATCTAGCAATCTTTGTTCACCTCAACCTTATTTGTAGCCTGAGTTTTAAAAGTTTAGGGGGGATTCAGTTTTTCGTACATTTTCTCCAGGGTCCATCTTATGCTGGATTTCAGTTCTCTTACACGTTCAGGGGAAACATTCTGGATTACTAGTTCGCGGATTGTGTCACCGTCTCTGATTATGTTGTAGGAAATTATTTTTTCTGGGGGAAGCTTGCCGGTTCTAACGGCTTCTCTGTCTTTCTCTTGCATTTTGGCTAAAACTCTCTCGATTAGGAATACTTTGAAGGGGGGAGTGTTTATGTTGAAGTTTCTTTTGGGAGGAATGATTATGTGCATTACTCCTTCGCCTAAATAAAGATTTGCGAGAAGCTCTCCTGTTACGGTTTTTAGCGGTATTGAGGTTTCGTATTCCATGGTTGGCGGCGGAGTTATCTCTTCTTTTTCGGCTTTTTCCGGAATTTCCGCTTTTTTGAAGCTCTTTTCCATTAGAGCTGTGTCCAAAAGTTCTAGGAGAAGCTGAAGCTCTTTTAACTGGTTTTTGGTTGCTTCCATTCTTTCCTCGAGCTTCTGTTTCAGTTCTAAAAGTTTCTTCACTTTTTCCGCGTCGGGGTTCACGGTTTCTTCGGACATTCTAACTTCCCTAAAAGATAATGTTTGGACTAACTATTCAAACCTTTTCTAAGACCGAGACGACAGAGAGTTAGGGGTTAGTGTAATGCTAGGGCATATTTGTGTTCTTCATTGGAACGGAGAGGCCTAGTTTCTATCCCGTTTTCTTGAAGGAACTTTTCAAATTCTTGGAATACTGGGCTTTTTGTTTGGTTGAGTTTTAGACAGAAAGATTTCCCTTTCAGTATGGGGCTTAGGTCGTAGATGGCTGTTTTGGTTAAGATTTCAGGGTTTTCTGAAATCAGTTTCCATAAGGATTTGTCTGGAGAGCTGGAGAGGAGCCAGGCCATGTAGTCGGTTTCAACCACCCGGTAAGATATGCCGTCCCGAATTGCACATTTCCGGTTAGAAGTTATTCTTTCAAAAGTTGAGGGATAAAGAGTGTTTACCAAAACGAAATTGTGATACTTATTGTTTATTTCAACCCAATCCTCATTCTCTGAGGTTTTCCAACCCAGGCAATTACATTGTTTCTTAAACCGTTTCAAGAGTTCCCAAATTTTCTTTAAGCTCATTTACTCATCTTCTGCTCTTAATTTTCTTCTAGAACATTATTCTATAACTCACCATCAAATTTAAACATATCGCACATTTTAGCTGCAAAAAAGTAGGTAGAACCCTTTGTGTATTAAAAGATTGTAGGCGAAAGCGAATTTTTTCAACAATTTTCCGGAATCTGCCAGGGCAACTGTTTGAAGAACGGTAGGCGTGGTGTTGATGGAATTCTGCAAAAATGTCGAAAAACACTTCTAAAATCTACATTTTTCCGACAGAAATCAATAAATTTTAAGTAACCTAACTATTTTGCGGATAGGCTGCAAATGAAAATAAAAAATGGCAGCATAGTGTTAGACGATGTTGACTTGAACATTTTAGAAGCTCTTCAGGAGAACGCGAAGCAGACTTATACCGAGATTGGACGGAAGCTGGGAATAGCTCATTCTACTGTCTATGATAGGATCAGAAAGATGGAAACGTACGGGATCATTAAGAAGTACACGACAATAATTGATATTGAAAGGATAGGGCTGAAAAATGTAACAGCGGTTATGACTATCTTCACGGATCCAAAACAAAGTGAGAAAGTTGCTAGGAAAATCTCAGAGTTTCCTCAGGTGCTTGAAGTTTATACTTCACTTTCAGAAGAGCTTCTGATAATAGCTAAGGTGGTAGCTGATGATCAGGAAAGCCTCCACTCGTTTATAGCGAATCAGGTGGCTCCTTTACCAGGAGTCCTAAGGATTCGAACCTCGATAGTTACGAAAAAGTTTAAGGAGGGGATCTTTCCTCTTTCAGGAAATTCTATTTCTAAAGTTAAATTTATAAACTCACGCTTCAAAATAGGAGAGGAAATAAATGAATAGACAGGCGATTGAGCGAATATTGCGGAGGGTTCCTAGAGAGAATGCTTTCTACTTCTTCACCTCTATTGGAAATTACACAGGAGAGAATGCAGCTTCCCTTGAAGAGTTCTTGGAGAAGCTGAAAACGGTAAACTCTAAGTCGTTGGAATTTCACCTTTACCGGGGAGACTTTGAAAGGTGGATAGCGGAAACCCTTGAGGATAAGGAGTTAGCTGAAAGGATTGGGAAAATTAGAAGTTCTTCGCTTTTAGGCGAGAAGATTCGGGAGAGGCTTTATTCGATTGTGAAAGAGAGACATCGGGAGCTGAAGGGATTTTTCTGAACCAAGGTTTTGTTTCTTCTGAAGTTAATGCTTGATTAGGATTTAGGTTTTGGAAAGTTTTCTGTGTCTTGTAGTTAGGTATGCGGTAGTTTCCAACGGTTGAGGTTTCAGGGTAATATCTCATCTTGCTGACAATTTTTTCTTGAGAAGTGTCAGGCGGCACTTCTTTTACCGCCTGGGCTATTGTTCGGTTCTCTTCAATTAGCAACCGCAGTAGTATGATGCCGGCGTTGTCGTTGTGAACTGGATTAACCCAGTAATTCCAGCTTATAATGGTTTTTACTCCTTTTGAGATTAAGGCTTTGGCGTGTTCGGGTTCGGGGGCAATATAGACTAATCCGTTGCAGCTCAAAAGAATTATCACAGTGTCGTTGGGAAAGCGTTCACGCATTCTTTCCCTTATAAAGCTAGGAGTTATCCCAAAGTATAGGGCTTCACCGCCTACTTGGGTGAGGTTACAAACGGCGATTTGCCCTTTTGAAATTTCGTATCTGTATTTTCCCGGACGGTATTCTTCAGAGGTTGCAATAGCAACCCATGTTTGAGGAGTGGCATCCTTTACGCCTAGTGCCGAATGAGCTCTCCACACTATTAGTCTGTATCCTAAGGATGGAAGCCTTTCGTAAAGCTCGACTGTGGCTTCTGGGTAGTAGTCTACTGTTTCAAATTTTTTCTTTAGTATGCGAGTTGCCTCGTCTTTAAATGTCTCGTTGGGGTGGAAAATTCTTAGTTGGTCGATTATTGCAGCTTTGGCTTTAGCGGTTTGGTTAAAGTTTTGGTATAGCAGAGCGGTTGTTGGTATCAGAAGCGCCACGAGGGCTATTGCAACATAAATCCATTTTCGAGACTTTTTAAATGCGGACTGCTTTTTTTCTTCCTTAACAATTTTAGGTTTAATTCTTTTCCGTTGCTTTCTTCTCTTGTCTTTCATTAGAAGACGCCCTAAAATAAGAAAAGGTAAAGCGAGACTATTTGGTTTTGCGTTTTATCCATGTGAAGGTGGAGGCTATGGCTAGGATTATTGTTGTGTAGCAGGTTAGGAGCAGGCGTAGGTTGGTTCCCCCTGTTGGGAGTATGAAGCCGCCTACTGGTGGAGGCGGTGGAATTACTGTTATTTGAGCTATGTTGGACTTAACGGTTACTCCGGCGTTATCGGTTACGTTTAGGTGTATGTAGTAGGTTCCCGTAGCGTTGGGACGGAACAGCCAGGTATCGGAGGTTGCTCCGGAGACTGGTGTTCCATCTAGGTACCATTGATAGGAGTAGGGAGAGACTCCTCCGGTTACGGTTGAGGTGAAAGTTACTGATGTGCCTAAAGTTATGGTTATATAGTTGGGGCTTATTTGCACGGATAAGGCTTCAGTTTTAATGTAGTTGGCGGTGGCTATGCGGGGCTGATTTATGGTGAGGGTTATCGGGTTTATTCCCGTTCCTTGTGAAAAGCCGTTTACATCCCAGTAGTCAAACAAGTAAGTGTCATTGCCTAGGTAGCTTTCATTTGGCGCTGTCAAAGTTACATTTGCGCCTTCGTCATACCAGCCACTCGTGGGGGTGGGAGTTGGAGCTAGGCCGCTTGGATTTGTTTGGACGGTTAAGTAA
Source organism: Candidatus Bathyarchaeota archaeon UBA233 (assembly GCA_002507245.1). Lineage (GTDB taxonomy): Archaea > Thermoproteota > Bathyarchaeia > Bathyarchaeales > UBA233 > UBA233. The sequence continues at coordinate 1,012 of DAZI01000036.1, read as the reverse complement.
TGTTGGGTCTTCCAGTTCCATGTTATGCTTGAAGGCTGGTTTATGGTGAATGTTACGGATGTGGTTGATCCTGAGGGGGGAACGCTTCCGGTTCCTGTCCAACCCGTGCACACGTATCGGGTTCCAGTTGGGCCTGAAACTGGAGAGGCGACGGATGCTGTGATTGTGGCTCCGTCGTCGAACCATTGGGTTGTTGGTGTGGGCGCTCCGTAGTCGGATGTAACCACTAAGCAGTATTGGGTCTTGTAGTTACCAGTTATGTTTCCAGCGGTTAGGACGGTTATTGAACCTGATTGTTGGGAGGATAATCCAGTGGTAGATACCCAAACGTAGCGTTTGGCGTTTGGAGTTACTATCACAGGCGACTGGAAGGTAAAGTTGTGAGAGGAACCTTCATCCCACCAGAAGTATATGGGAAAACTTGTAACTCCATAGCTGTTACCATCGATCACAACGACTGTTCCTGTATAGTCGACGGCAACACCAGTTTGGTCGAAACAAATCTTGAACTGCCTCTGGTAGTTAGCTGTAACGTTCTTTGCGGAATTTATTGTTATTGAAACTGGGCGGCTAGCGCCCGAGGCATCGCCAGACCAGTAATTGAATATGAATCTTTGATCGCCATCAGCTATTGGGCTATCAATATCAAGTTTTATGAGAGCGCCTTCGTTAAACCAACCAGTGTAGGGTAAGGTATCTGTAGCTGTTCCCAGCACGTTTGTACTGTTGTAGACGTTGGTTGAGTAAGAGTCTAAACCGCTGGTTCGAACCGTCAAGTAATATTGTGTCGTGTAGTTTGCTATTATTGAGCCAGAGGTAGTAACTGTTAGAGTGTCTGATTGAAGGGATGAAAGTCCTGTAGTCGAAACCCAAACGTATCTTTTTGTGTTTGCTACGGCGACCAGGGGTGAATGGAAGTTGAAAATGTGGGTGGATGTTTCATCCCACCAGAATGAAGCAGGAAGCTCAGTAAAGCCATAGTTGGTTCCATCGATTGTCACAATTGCACCAT
>DAZI01000012.1 GCA_002507245.1 Candidatus Bathyarchaeota archaeon UBA233 | reverse complement strand
GCTATTCCAAGCTTCTTGCATGTACGAATTATGCGGCAAGCAATCTCTCCACGGTTAGCGACGAGAATTTTGTTAAACATCTATGTATTCTCAATTGAAGTTCCTTTAAAAGGATTGTTGATAGGAGACTGTAAAATCGTTTTCTAGCGGTTTTTCGCAATTTTGGGCTTGGATAGATACCGAAAACATAATATACTTAAGCCAAAAAATAAGGGAATCAATTACTTAAAAAGGGTGAAAACTTGTTCATAATTGATATGGTTGGGTCCGCGCTACAGAGCCTAGCACAATATTATGAGTGGACGATCCTAGGGGGCATTTGGTGTTTCTTTATGTTTTTCTGGTTTGTCATATGGATCATCATCGCTATCTGGGTGTATAGAGATGCTGAATCAAGAGGAATGAACGGAGCTCTATGGCTTATCGTAGTAATAATCTTAGGAATTGTAGGATTGATAATCTATCTACTTGTAAGAGCTGGAGAGAAGGGGAAAAAAGAGGAAATAAAGCGTATCTGCCCCCAGTGCGGAAGAGTGATTAAAGAAGACGTTAAGTACTGTCCAAACTGCGGAAAAGAACTCGAATAATCCATCTCCTAAACGCGCAAGGAATCTTCATGTATACAACTCTAGAAGAAATAATCCATTTTTTTAACTTTATTGGAAGCATAGTTTGCCATCAAAGACCGGAAAGAACGTTTGTAATAGGCGGACAACTTTTGCCAGTATGTGCCAGAGATACCGGAGGATATTTGGGGCTTCTGGTAGGTTATGTTGTCTTATTATTTAGAAGAAACAAATCAAAGGGTCCCCCAAGTTTGTGGATGACACTACTGCTTTCCATGCCTCTGATTATTGATGTGGCTACGCAGACACTAGGTTTCAGGGAAAGTAATAATTCGTTGAGGTTGCTGACTGGTTTGTTCTTCGGCGTTACTGTGTTGCCATTTCTTATGTATGTTATTCCGTTAGTACCATCACTGCGAGACCTACCGATTTTTTCGTCTTTGACCCCGAAGGACGTGCAGATAGATGATGTTAAGAATTCGTGGGTTACATCTAAAGCGTTGTTTTTCGGGGCATTTATATGTCTAGGCATATACCTCGCAGTGGAGTATGCAGCAACTTCTCCTAATCCATATTTATACTGGGTTATAACTCTGCCAGTAATCGGTTCTTTATTATTTCACATGTTCTTGTTACCGCTTCTGGTTTTCAGCTCTTTAATATATAGGCTAGTGAGAAGCCGTGTCGCAGGGGAGTGAGGATAAAAAATCTTCTGGGGGGATTCTATAGTAAAGTATTAATTTCATGCGTGGTTTTGAAATCGAGTGGTGAAGTATTCAAAGGTAATGTTGGTAGGAGATAAACGGTATGTTCACGCTGTACATCTTCTTCGGCTTGATATGGCTGGTAATAGCGGTGTTGCTTTCCTTTTGGGTGTATGAAGATGCTGAATCACGGGGTATGGATGGGATTTTATGGATTATTGTTGTTTTGCTGACGGGTATATTAGGGTTAGTAATCTACCTTGCGGTTAGAAGTGAAAAGGGAAAAGCGCTGGAAAGAGTGCAGAGGGTTTGCCTACGTTGTGGAAGAGTGCTTGAGGAAAAGTTTAGGTATTGCCCGTACTGTGGAAAAGAACAAGAATAGAGTTTACTATTTTTTCTAACCTCTCCCCGAATGTTTAGCCCATATGCGGCATGTTCCTTCGACGCTTACCATGCAGGGGCCTTTAGGGGACTCAGGAGCACATTCTTTCATAAATAATGAACATTGGTCAGGTTTTATTTTCCCTATCATTATGAGGTGACATTGACAGCCGGGTAATAAGTCTCTAGCCTTTTCTGTGCGTATATCATAACGTTTTTTGGCGTCGTATTTTTCGTATTCTTCGCGTAAGGCTAGCCCGGAATCAGGTAGCCTTCCTAGTCCGCGCCATTCAGCGGCCACTGTTTTGAAGGCTTGTTGCATCAGTTTTTGTGCTTTTACGTTGCCTTCGGCGGTTACGGCGCGTTTGTACTCGTTTTCGAGTTTTGGCTTGCCTTCTTTTAATTGTTGCAGGATCATTGAAACTGCGAAAAGCACATCTAAGGGTTCGAATCCGGCTATTACTGTGGGCATGCCGTAGGCTTCTGGGAAGATTCGGTAGGGTTCTGTTCCTATTATTGTGCTTACGTGTCCTGGAGCTATGAAGCCGTCTATTTGGAGGTCGCCTATTCCGAGGAGAAGTTCCATTGCCGGTGGGATGAGTCTATGGGTTATGAGAAAAGATAGGTTGGACGGGGGCTTTTTTAGGATTTCTACAGCGGTGGAAGGGGCGGTTGTTTCGAATCCTATGGCGAAGAACACAAATTCTCGGTTTGTTTCTTGTTTGGCCATTCGCACTGCGTTGCCGACTCCGTAAACTACGCGTACGTCGCCGCCTCTTGCTTTGGCATCCATGAGGGAGAGTTCTGAGCCTGGAACTCTTAAAACGTCGCCGAAACAGGTTATGGTTACTCCTTCTAGTGCGAGTTTCACTGCGGCGTCAATCTCGGCTGCTGGGATTACGCACACGGGGCAGCCTGGACCGGCGATTACGTCGACGTTTTGGGGTAGAAGGCTTCGGAGGCCGAAGTGGGTTATGGTCCATTCGTGGGTTCCGCAGACGTGACAGATTTTTATGGTGTAGGAAGGGGCTAAACGTTTTATGTGGCGGGTTATTTTTTCTGTTAGTTTGGGGTCTCGAAATCGTGAAGCGTTTGGGAACATTTTATATCAGCATTTTAACTGTTTTTATGAAGCAGTCTTTGCCGCTTACTATTTTAACAGTTCCGTCGCATTTGGGGCAGTTAAGTGTTGGCATGGGCATGTGAAGAGCTGGATCATCTACGTATTGAAAGTCGCCTTCATAGCCGCATTTTGGGCATTTAACGGTTCCCGGTTTTTCTTCGATTAGGAGTTGGGAGCCTTCTAGAATTGTGTTTTTGGTTAGCATTTGATACCAGAAATGTACTTGTTCGGGGTTTAGGAACATTAGTTTTCCTATTTCTAGGTGAACTTCTAACACGCGTTTGGCCTTGCGTTTTTCGGCTTCGCGTAGCACGTTTTCCACGATCTGTGAGGTGATTGATCCTTCATGCACTGGGCTGGCTTCCCTTTGTTAAAGGTTTAATGCGGCGATTACTTGGTCTACTCCTTTGCCTGTGCGGCAGTTGGTCGTCACTGTTTTGGTTTTGGGATTGATCTTTTTTACGTCGTTTTGGAGTTTGGCTATGTCTACGCCCATGGCTTCAGCTAAGTCGATTTTGTTTATGACGGCTACATCGGCGTCCATGAATATGAAGGGGTGCTTCACCACCATGTAGGGGCCTTCGGTAACGCTTATGACTACTATTCGTTTTTCCGAGCCCAGGGGGAATTCAGCTGGACAAATGAGGTTGCCGACGTTCTCTATGAAAAGCAGGTCGGTGGCTTCCAGATCTAAGCGCCGTAGGGCTTTTTGGACGAGGTTAGCGTCTAAATGGCATTCTTTTCCGGTGTTGATGGCTACAACGTTTACGCCGTGTTTGCCGATTATTTCCGCGTCAATCGTGGTGGTCAAATCGCCTTTGAAGACAGCGATTCGGTAATGGGTTTTGAGCTTTTGCACCATTTTTTCTATGAGGGAGGTTTTTCCAGCGCCGATGGAGCCCATGACATCTATGGCTTTTACTCCCTGTTTGCGTAGAAGTTCACGGTTTTGCTGGGCAAGTTCTGCGTTTGCTTTCAAAATGTTTTCGTCTAGTTCTATGTCGAATATCTCGCCTTCTTCAGCTTTCACAACGTCGTTAATTTTCATGTTCTTCCTCCTCATCTACGCCAACTATTTCGACTTTTTCTAGGAATTCTTTCCATAAGCGGAGGGTTTCTTCAGCTTCCTCTTCGTTTAGGAGTTGGATGGCATATCCGGCGTGAACAAGCACGTAGTCGCCTTTTTTGGCTTCTTCCAGAAGCATTATGTTTACTTCTCTTAGAACGCCGCTTCCAAAGTCTACTTTGGCCAGGTCGCCGGATATTTCAACGATTTTAGCGGGGACGGCTAAACACATGTTATATCAAAACCTAGATTTAAGCGCGGTTATAAATGGGTTTCTAAATTTTGCTGGGATTTTGTTTATGACGTAAATTGTTTATAGCCTTCAGGGGGTAAAGAATTTTGGAGTTTGCCTATGAGTGATTGGTACAAGAGGATGTTTGAAGGTAAGATGGGAGAGTATTGGCTGAGCATTTCTGATGGGCGGGAAGAGGCTACGGAACTGCAGTTTTCCTTTTTGAAGGACGTTTTAAAGAAGGGATTAACCTTGGATCTTTGTTGTGGGCAGTGTAGAATTTCCCTTCCACTTTCAGCACATATGTCAGTTGTAGGGTTAGACTTGAGTGGTTTTCTCTTGCGAACCGCGAAGAAGAGAGCTAAAGAGGCGAGCATTGAAAACCTTCATTTGGTACGGGGGGACATGCGATATCTTCCCTTCAAACTCGAGGTTTTCGAGAATGTGATGAATCTCTGGACAAGCTTCGGCTACTTTCAACCAGAGGAAGAGAACGAGAAAGTCATTAAAGAAATTTCGAGGGTCTTAAGGGTTGATGGAACCTTCATTTTAGACATGTTTAATCCCGGATGGCTTTTGAGAAACTTTAGGGAAAAAGATTGGATGGAAAGTGAGAATTATCTTTCGCTGGAGCAACGTTCTGTTGACTGGAAAAGCAAGAGAATGCAGAGCAGGTGGATAATCGTGAACAAGCAAGATGGAAGAATTGACGAAATAAGCTTTGATCATAGAATATATGACTTACAGGAACTGAAGGAACTGCTTAGCAAAGAGGGATTGAGAACCATAGAAGTTTATGGCTCTTTCAGAAAAGAGGATTTTGATGAAGCTAAATCGGGTAGGATAATCATTATCAGCAGGAAGACTTAGGTTTATTCCGTGAATCCAGCGACTACGGCTTGCCCAAAGGATAATCCTCCATCACCGGGTGGGACAAGCCTATGAACAAAGAAGCGAATCCCAGCTTCTTCCACGGTTTTTCTTATGGTTAAGGTTATATGCTGGTTGTAGGCTACGCCGCCTGTGAACCCTACGTTTTTCACGCCTAGTTCTTGGGCTTTTTCTATGGCTAGGGTTGCCAGTCCCCGTGCAATGTAGGATTGCGCAGAGAAAGCTAAATCTGATGCTGGAATCTCTTCTCGGCGGTGGAATATTTCGTTCACCATGCTTGACGTGTTTAGGACAGCGCCATCTATTTTAGGCTTTAAGTTCAGCTTTTCACTGCCTTTTGCGGCTAGAGCTTCAAGCTTCATAGCTGGCTCGCCCTCGTAGGTTCGTTCGTTGCAAATTCCGAGGATGGCGGCTACAGCGTCCAAGACTCTTCCACAGCTTGAAGTCAAAATTTTTGAATGCCACTCTTCGTTTCTGATTTGTTGAATTAGGAGTTCGATTTCTTTTTCGCCGTGTGGAAACTTTTCTTTTTGTTTGTGGAGCCATTCGTTTACTTTCTCCAGAGGATTTTCTTTGGCAAGGATTGCAGCAGCCATTCGCAGCGGATATCGCGTAGCAAGGTCGCCTCCTATTAAGGGATGCTGCTGCAGATTGGCAAGGCGCTGGAAATTCCAGTTTTTGCCGTGTTGGGCGTGGATGATTTCGCCTCCCCAGGCGTTGGCGTCTTCGCCGTAGCCATAGCCGTCGCATGCGATGCAAACAATTTCGCCTAAGTTATATTCTGCCATGAGGGCCGCAGCATGGGCATAGTGATGTTGTATCCTCATTATGGGAGTTCCCAGCTGGTTTCCGAGCTTTTCAGCCAGTCTAGTTGTTGAAAATTTTGGATGTAAATCGCAGGCTATTGTTTCGATTTTGGCGTTTATGAGGGTAGCCAAATGTTGGATTGTTTCTTCTAGAAATTTTAAGGTTTCTAGGTTCTCTACGTCTCCTATATGTTGAGTGAGGAAGGCCTTATTTCCGAGTAGTACGCATCCAGTGACGTTTAGTTCGCCTCCCAATCCGACCGTGGTTTTTCTTGTGCGGGTTTGTAAGCGTATAGGCGCTGGTGCATAGCCTCTTGATCTTCGAATTAAAGCGGGGTTTTTGCCATGAACGCGAATCACTGAGTCGTCGCATCTTTGGGCGATTTGGCGGTTGTGGAAAAGAAAATAGTCTACGAATGCTCCAAGTTTTTTGAGGGCAGTTTCGTCGTTGTTTATTATGGGTTGGTTGGGTGGGTTTGCGCTGGTCATGACGAAGGCTGGTTCGCCTACTTTGTCGAAGAGCATGTAGTGCATGCCTGTGTAGGGTAACATGACGCCGACTGTGTGTAGTCCCGGTGCGATTAGGCTTGAAAGGGGAAAGTTTGGCTTCTTGCGAAGGAGGACGATAGGTCGGATATGGGAAAGTAGTAGTTCTTCCTCTTTTGGGGTTACTTCGGCAAAACTGCGTACAGCTTCTATGCTTCGAGCCATTATAGCGAAGGGCTTTTGGCTTCGATATTTAACCTCCCGTAGTTTTGCGATTGGTTCGGAAAGCGTTGTGGCCGTTGCTATGTGGAATCCTCCATAGCCTTTAACGGCGAGAATGCATCCCTCAGCAACAAGTTTTCCAGCTTCTCGAACTGGATCTTCACAATTCACTTTTTCGCCGGTATTTGTTGTTAGATAGGCTTCTGGCCCGCATTTTGGGCAAGCCACGGTTTGAGCGTGAAATCGCCTGTTGGACGGGTCGGTGTACTCTTTTTGGCAGAAGCTGCACATGGAGAATTCTCGCATGGTAGTGTTTTGCCGGTCGTAGGGTAGATGTTCGATTATTGTGTATCGGGGGCCGCAGTTTACGCATGTGATGAAGAAGTAGGCGTATCGTGGATTCTGGGGGTTTCGAAGTTCGTTTAGGCATTCATTACATATGGCTACATCTGGGGGAACAACAGAGCCGGAAAGTTCGATTTCTTTGGAGCTTTTGATTATTGAAAAATCTGTGTAGGCTTCCTTTCCTTTTAGTGGTTGGGTTATGACTTGGTGAATTTGAGCAAGGGGAGGCTTATCGCGTTGCAGTTGTTCTAAAAAGCTTTTAATGTTATCTTCTTTCCCTTCAATGAGGATTTCAACACCTGCGTCTCCGCGGTTGCGAACATAGCCGGTTAACCTGTTTTTGACAGCTATGCGGTAGATGAAGGGGCGGAATCCCACCCCTTGAACTATGCCGGTTACTTTAACTTTAACGCGCAACCAAGCCAACCCTTTTTCTCGAGTCAAGTTAGAGCCTGCTGGAACATAGTTTTGATAGATATCTTCCATATAAACGTGCTTGGCAAGATGTTTAAATGGGCAGAGCAACAATTATGAGGTATCTTATAGAAATGGGTAGTGGGATGGTTATGGGAGATTGGGAATTAGTGATAATAGGCGCTGGGGCTGCTGGTTTGACAGCTGGTTTGTATGGGGCGAGGAGTGGTTTAAAGACGCTGATTGTCGAGGAGAAGATGGCTGGGGGAACCACGGCTGATGCGCCTGTGATTGAGAATTATCCTGGTTTCATAAGCATTAATGGACAGGAGCTGGTCAAGAAAATGGTGGAGCAGTGCGAGCGGTTTGGAGCGGAAATTCGTCAGCTTGAGAAGGTGGAGAAGCTTGAGTTAGATGGCGGGAAAAAGGTTGTTACGAACAGGGGGGTTTACGAAGCTTCGGCGGTAATAATTGCCACTGGAACCCATCACAGAAAGTTAGGCGTGCCGGGTGAAGAAAAGTTCAGTGGAAGGGGGGTCAGCTATTGTGTGGTTTGTGATGCTCCTTTCTTTAAAGACAAAAGGGTTTTAGTGGTAGGGGGAGGAAACTCTGCTGCGATTACTGCGTTGTATCTTTCTGAGATTGCTTCAACCGTTAAACTGGCTCACAGAAGAGGTCAGCTTAGAGCTGAGGAGGCTTTGACACGGGAACTCGAAAAGAAGGAAAATGTGGAGATCTTGTGGAACACGGAAGTTAAGGAAATAAGGGGCGATACCTTGGTGAAGGAAGCTGTGCTATACAACAATAAAACTGATGAGACATGGAACTTGGAAGTTGATGGCATATTCATCCAGGTAGGGGAGGCTCCGAACAGCGAGTTTGCAGAAAAAGCAGGGATAAGGGTGGATGAAGCTGGGTATATAGTTGTTGACACTCGTCAGAGAACCAACAAGGAAGGCGTTTATGCTGCGGGGGACGTGACTAACCGTCCAGTTAAGCAGATAGGCACGGCTGTGGGGGAGGGAATAATAGCGGCTACTGATGCTTACGGCTATATAAGAAGACCCTACTATTATAAGAAATAACGGAACCGAGCATTACCATAGTTTCTTTCAACAGTTAGCTTAGTTTACTTTGTAAATTCTTATATTGGCGAGGCTATTCTATTGTTCTCTTCATAAACAAAGGGGGACGACTGCTTGAACAAAATCGTCGCAAAAAAGGACTTGGCCCCAAACATTAAACTGATTGAGGTTCGCTCCCCGGAAATAGCGGAAAAGGCCAAACCTGGGCAGTTCGTTATATTAAGAGTGGATGAGAAGGGTGAAAGGTTTCCTTTGACGCTTGTGGACTGGGACAGGCAAAAGGGGACGATAACGCTAATTTTCCTTGAAGTGGGAGTTTCAACTAAGAAGCTTGGTACACTTCAGGTTCAGGATGAAATACTGGATATTGTTGGGCCTTTGGGTATACCAAGCGAGATAAGGCATTATGGCAAAGTCTGCATAATAGGGGGTGGAGTGGGCACCGCGTCAGCCTACCCTATAATAAGGGCGTTGAAAACAGCGGGGAACAGGGTTGTTTCCATAGTTGGGGCCCGAACGGCGCAGCTGCTTATCCTTGAAGACGAGATAAGGAAGTTTTCAGATGAATTTTATGTTTCCACCGATGATGGAACAAAAGGACATGAGGGCTTCGTTACCGATGTGCTGAATGAGCTAATTCAGAAAGGGTACGATTTTGATGTTGTGTACGCCATAGGCCCTGCGGTGATGATGCGTGCCGTGGCCGAAGTTACGAGGCCCCACCGGATTAAGACCATTGTCAGTTTGAACCCTATAATGGTGGATGGAATGGGCATGTGTGGAGCCTGCAGGGTCACTGTTGGGGGTAAAACAAGGTTCGCGTGTGTAGATGGTCCGGAGTTTGATGCGCATCAAGTGGATTTTGGAGAGTTGATAAAAAGGCAGAGGATGTTTTTGGCTGAGGAAAAGTTAGCTTTACAGCTTTGGGAAAATAGGGGATGTTCTTGCCATGAGTGAGCCTAAGTCGAAGCCGAAAATTCAGAAAGAAGCTGTTCCAATGCCTAAACAGGACCCAAAAGAGCGTATTCATAACTTTAATGAAGTCGCGTTGGGGTACACTGAAGAACAGGCAGTTCGAGAAGCTGAAAGATGTTTACAATGTCCAAAGCCTCAATGCGTAAAGGGATGTCCGGTTGAAATAGATATTCCGGCTTTCATAAAATTCATCCGTGAAAGGAAATTCCAGGAAGCCATAAGGAAGATTAGAGAGAAAAACAGTCTTCCAGCCATCTGTGGAAGGGTATGCCCGCAGGAAACTCAATGTCAACAACACTGCGTTATCGGTAAAGCAGGCGACCCAGTCGCTATCGGGCGGCTGGAACGTTTTGTTGCCGATTGGGAGTTACAAAAAGGCTTTGAAATTCCTGAGAGGCCCCCGCCAACAGGCAAAAAGGTAGCGGTGATAGGCGGTGGGCCAGCTGGGCTCACGGCAGCTGCGGACCTTGCTAAACTTGGACATGAAGTCGTAATTTTCGAGGCCTTACATTTAGCTGGCGGAGTCTTGATGTATGGAATTCCTGAATTTAGGCTTCCAAAGCGAATAGTTCAAGCTGAAGTGGACTATGTGAAAAAGCTGGGTGTGGAGGTCCGAACCAACCGTTTGATAGGAAGGACGCATACTATCCCTGAGCTTTTGAAGGAGGGTTTTGATGCCGTATTCATAGGAACAGGCGCTGGGCTCCCGAGATTCTTGGGCTTGCCGGGTGAAAATTTGGGTGGAATTTACACAGCCAACGAGTTCCTGATTAGAGTCAACCTGATGAAGTCTTATGCTTTTCCGGAGTATGATACGCCTATAAAAATAGGGAAGAAGGTAACCGTCATAGGCGGAGGCAACGTAGCTATGGACGCGGCCCGCTCAGCGCTTCGCTTGGGCGCTGAACAAGTCTGCATAGTGTATCGTCGTTCAAGGAAGGAAATGCCAGCTCGACAAGAGGAGATAGAAAACGCTGAGGAAGAGGGAATTCTCTGCAAGTTTTTGGCTAATCCTAAGAGATTTATAGGCGATGAAAATGGGTGGGTTAAAGCTATGGAATGTATATGCATGGAGCTGGGTCCGCCGGACGAGTCGGGGAGGCGAAGGCCTGTCCCGATTGAGGGGTCGGAGTTTACTATGGAAACTGACACGGTGATAATTGCGATCGGGAGAACGCCGAACCCAATAATTCAACGAACGACCCAGGGGCTTGAAGTCACGAGATGGGGCACCATAGTAATCGATGAAGATGGAAAAACAAGCTTAGAAGGCGTATACGCAGGCGGGGATATAGTTACAGGCGAAGCAACAGTGATAAGTGCTATGGGAGCAGGGAAAAAGGCGGCTAAAGCCATACATCAATACCTTATGAAAGCTTAGGTCCTTCGTTACTTTGTTCTAGTGAAATATGAAAACAAGGTTTTTGCAGTCAGTCCTCAATTATCCTCTTTAGTATGGTGAGGGCCTTTTCTTCTCGCGCCCTCTTCTTTAGTTCTTCCATATCGACTGCCATGTATTTTAGTATGGCTTTCACATCCTCTTCGTCCTTTAAGGCTTTTTCTTTGGAAAGGGTTGCTTTTATCATCCGCAGCTTGGCTAGAATTAAATTCTCTGGTTTTTGATAGAAGGTTGGTAAGCCAAGAATGGTGCCTGCACGTTTTTCAAGTTTTTTGTCTGAAAAAATCAAATCGAGAGTGAATGGTGTTTCCTTGTTTTCCAGTTTTATTATTTTGTAGCTGGAACTCAGAGTTTTTCTAATGTATTTTTCGTTGATTTGGAATCCTGCTTTTCTTAACGGTAATATGATTTTGGTTCTTAGGTGCTCCAGCGGAACCTTCACAACAATGTCTATGTCCATGGTTGTGCGGGGCACGCCGTAATAGCTGGCTGCTAAGGCGCCAGTGATCATATAATCTGTTTCAGCTTCGTTGAAGTTCTTGATAATTTGCTTTAGGGTTTCCTCAAAAGATTTCAGCGTCTAAACCTCAGGGGGGATTTAATCTTCTACGAGCGGTTCTTTTTCTAATTTCTTCTATGAGTTTTTCTTGGCTTATGGACTTGTGTTGGTTGCGGATTCCTTCGGCGCAGATTCGGACACATACATCGCTCATATTTATGGCGATTTTCACTTTTTCCTCTGGGCTTAGTTTTCTATTCAAGGAGCGTGCCACCAAAAGCGTAATTCTGTAAAGTCATAAGCGGTGTCCATATTAAAGTTTTCATGTTGCAACCTCTAACACTTTCGGCTTTTTATCTAAGTATTCGGCTGCTGTGAGTACTCTTCTATTCTTCTTTTTTGCCAATTCATAAACCTTGGATAGTCTTTGCTTGAATTTTGGCTCTCTCGGTAGGTGGTGGTCGAAGATTATGAGTTGTGTATCTGTTTCATTAATGATTCTGCAAACGTTTTTGATGACCCTGTTTAGGTTGGTTCGGTTAAGTAGATAACCAAACATGTAAGTCATTGGACCGTCTAGAACTAGAATGTTGGGATTTTCCCTTATTATCCAGCTTGCGTAGTCCTCGATTATTGGTCCGTTTAGATCTGAGGAGTATAGCAGCTTCTGGCCTTCGTGTTCGATTATGGTGGAGAAAACCCATCCGACTCTTGAGAATTCTATTCCGTGGAACAAAGGCGCTGTGCACTTTATTCGGGTTTTTCCAAACTGGAACTCTTTGCCGTCTGCAAACCTAACGGTTAACTTTTCCGATTCTAGTTCAGGAATCTTCTTCCAGGAATTCCAGTTCTTAACTCTTCTGTCGAACCATTTTAATCCCTTGTCGAGCAATTCTCGTCTTCTTTCCGCATATTCGCCAAAATCTGTTTTCATTGAATCTTTCAAGCTTTCTAAGGGGTTAGGATACTTTTTCCGCTTCTTTTCCTCTAGTGCTTCTTCCAAGTTTTTATTTCCGAAGTAGGCCCAGAGCTGCTGTAGGAAGGCTTCGGCTCTCTTGCGTTGGGAATCGTTGATGTACTCGTTGGGATTCTTTGTTAAAAGAAGCTTGCCTTCGTAAAAACCAGGGTTTTGCATAAAGTGGTCGTAATGATAATGCGTAACTATCATAATCTCTGCTTTCTGCCCGGCTTCCCTTATTGCGGTTTCAGCTTCTTCAAGCCATTGAAACTTTTCAGCGAAGGAAGCTGGGAAGGAGGGCTGCATAATTGCTGCTCCCGGGTCGATTAGAATTGATATGTCAAAGGTTTTGACTAGGATACAGGAGGATTTTGCTCCGAAGGAGTCAAACCAAACAGGTTCAAAGATTATATGCGTTTCCCCATGTTAAGCAGTTAGCGCGTCACGGAACTTGCAATTTTCCAATGGTAGGGTATTTTTCTTTTAGCCATTTTGAAACGGCGTCGTATACTGGGTGGCCGCTGGCGTTTATTATTGGAACCTTTACTCTTGTTTCTTCTATGATGATTACTTCTCTGAACTCGGGCATTTCTGCCCATTCTACGGATGTCCAGTGAATTACGCCTTCCAGTTTTTCTTTGATAACGTCTTTTGTGTCAAGCAGGGTGGATCTGGAAAACACTATTCCGTCTGCCCAGAGTAGTGGTTCGGCTAAGCCGCCGGGTTCCACGCCTAGGCTGTGAAGTTTAACAAGATCTTCCAATTTATGTTTGAAAATTTCATGCACTACTATTTTTTTCCAGGGCTGGTAGACTATTTCAATCATTTTATCCCTCATTTAACTACATTCAACCGCAATTAGTATATGTGTTTTAATATTAGCGTGCTACCCGCCACAGAGTCTTTTTGACTGTTCTTTCAAGTGTATGGGGGACCCCCCTCCCCTTAAGTTTATATAATCTGTTAATACAATTTGTTTATATGCCAAAGGTGTTTAGAGGATTCCGTTTTGACCTTGAAATTTATACAAAGTTTAAGGAGCTAGCGGCTCAATGCAATCTTGGGGTTACTGAGGCTCTTGAGGGGTTTATGAAAGCTTGTGTTAGAATTCAGGAGATTAAATTTCCGGAGCCTGCTGACTCTGTGCGGGATGTCGAAGTTGAGGCGCGTATACTTCTAGCTTGGCTTAGAAAGGAGAACTACTGGTATAGTATTGACAGTAAGACTCAAATGTACGTTCCAGGGAGGCTTCTACAACTGCTCCCAAAGATTGAAAACGAAACTTTAAGAAGGGAAGTTGAAGAACAGCTTAAGAAAATCTGAAAAAGAAGGAGAGCCTAAAAAGCAGTTATCGGGATAGTCAAAAGTTTTAAGTTGATAAACTACTAATGATCACAGTTGTTTAAAGGGTAATCCCATAGTTGGGAGTTGATAAGAGTTGCCTGTGGAAATTGGTTTAGAAATGTATGCTGAAAAGCCGTTGACACTGCCGTTTTTCACAGGATATATTTCCCGGGGACTGCTGCTACATATTTTACGTATGGTTAATCCGAAGTTAGCAAGCTCTATGCATGAAGCAGACAAGCCTAAGCCCTATTCTGTTACACCCTTGAAATTTAAGGCGACGGAGAAAAATGAAAAAGGGTACTTGATAGATCCTGTTTTCCCCTGCCATGTTAACTTTAGATTTTTAAGCGATGAAGTAGCAAAACATATGCTTGAATATTTTTACAAAAACGCTGATGTTTTAATTTATGATGCAGTTTTCAAGGTAGCTTCTTTAAGCGTTAAGTCGGAAAGCTATGAGGATTTATGTAAAAGCGTAAATGAGCCTGTCAAAAACCTTTGTCTACACTTTAAAACGCCAACTTATTTAGCGAGTTTAGGAACAGACTTCCATTTTATGTTTCCGGATCATATGCGAATATTTCCAAATTTAATGCGTTTATGGAGTTTGTTTTCGGATTTTACACAGTTCGGCAAAGAAGAGTTTCTGGAGTACAAGGAATGGCTTCTAAAAAATGTTGGTGTCTGCAAGCATAGGCTAAGGACTAAAATAGCGTTTATGGGACGGAAAAAGGCTAATGGCTTTGTTGGTTGGGTAGACTACGAACTTAAAGCCTTAGACAAATGGAACAAGATCACACAGGTATTAGCCAAGTTCGCAGAATACTCAAACATAGGCGGAAACAGAACAGGAGGGTTCGGAGTAACAAAACAAAAAAATTCACGGTGAGGATAAATGAAAAATGATTTTGATGAGTTTAGATTGAAAGAGGTGTTTAATTGTTTATGTAACGGAGACCCCTATAAACATCAATTGATTGCTGCAGAAAAGATTCTGGAAGGAAAATCGGTTGTTATTAGAGCACCTTGTGGCTCAGGGAAAACCGAGGCGTGCTTTATTCCATTTTTGTTGGCTGATAAGAGAAGTTTCCCGAGTAGACTTGTTTATTCTTTGCCTACGCGAGCTTTAGTTGAAGATATTACTGAAAGACTCAGAGAAAAAATTGGTAAACTAGGAACTTTTCTTTCTGTTTCATGTCAGCATGGAGCTAATCCCGAAGATCCGTTTTTTAACGGTGATGTTATTGTGGCGACTATTGATCAGACTATTGGTGCTTATTGTTGTACTCCGCTTAGCTTGCCTGCTTATTTAGGAAATATACCTGCTGGAGCTGTAGCCACCGCTTTTCTCTGTTTCGATGAGGTACATACGTATGATTATCTGCTGGGTTTGCAGAGTATGCTTGCTCTGATTGAACAAGGCCATGAGAAGCTTGGGCTTCCCTTTGTAGTGATGTCCGCGACTTTACCTGATTCTTTTATTAAGTGGTTTGAAAGTAAGGACGATGTTGAGATTGTTGAGGGAAAGGATGAATACGTGCCCTATAGGAAAAATCGTAGGGTTCGTGTCCATTGGGTTCCCAAAATTCTAAATGAAGAGGATGTTTTAAACGTAGTTTCTGATGATATCAGAGCTATGGTTGTCTGCAACACTGTTTTTAAGGCTCAAGAAATTTATCGAAAAATCTCCAATAAATTATGTGAGAAGGGAATCCCTGTTTTTATTCTTCATTCTCGTTTTCTTCCGGAAGACAGAAGCAACATAGAGATGGATATGAAAGGTGTTTTTAGGAGTAGAAAGTGTGGCTGTTTGGTAACGACTCAAGTTTGTGAAGTTGGCCTTGATGTTTCTTGTGATGTTATGCTTACGGAGGTTGCACCTCCAGATTCGTTGGTTCAGAGAATTGGAAGGTGTGCACGGAAAGGTGGAGACGGGCAAGTTTATATATATGATGTTGAGTTTTCGGCACCATATAAAGAGGAAATGCTTGAAAAAACTAAACAATCCATCACAGAGCATCTCGACGGTAAAATTTTTGGATGGGAAGAAGAGTTAGAGTTTGTTAATACGCTTCTAGATGACAAGTTCAGAAAGATAATGGATGATAAAAAGCGTAGGTTAGCGATTCTTAAGAACCTAGGGGACGCCGCGTTTAGGGGAGATAAACAACAGATAGAGCAAAATATACGACAAATTTTGAACGCAAATGTAACAATTCACGGAAATCCCGAAAGATTAACGGTCAATGAAATTTTAAGAATGCCATGGATAAGCGTTAACGTTAACGTCTTAAAAAGTCAACTTTCCAAGCTTAACGCCAAATACTGGAGAATAAAATTTTTTGATGACGAAAAAGGAGACTTTGTATTTGAAGCTGAACAAAATGGCATAGTTTGGCCGCATGAATGTTACGTTGTCAGCCCAGACTTCATCGCTTATTCTCACAACGTTGGACTAATTTTTGGAGAGAAAGGAAAATCCCTTAAACCACATTTGCGTATGGACAAATGTAAGGTCAAGGAAAGAGGATACTCGAAAGAATCTTGGCTAGAACATGCTGAGAAATGCTTAACTAAATTTGAAGAATTAGTTAATCGAGAAAAAAACGCGTTTGCTCTTTTCACCCACATATTACCGTTTAGTTCCTCGAAAACGGCGCAGGGATTAATTGCTCTTTGTGTCGCTTTACACGACTTAGGAAAGCTTAATGAAGAGTGGCAGAGGACGATAGGTGCCACTGATATCCCATTAGCCCATGCTCCAATGCTACACGGAAGGTTTTTACCGCCACATGCTACAATTTCTGGATATGCTCTCTTAGATTTATTAATTGAACTTACGCAGAGCAAAAGGTTAGGCTGTAGTATGGCCTTAGCTATTGCACATCATCACCACACAAGGGCAATCGATGTGATAAAATATCGACTACGATGCATAGATTATGTTAAAGTCGTCTTGAAGCGTTTAGAGGAAAAATACGAAATTTCCATTGGACTAAACGAGATTAAAGAGATAAATGAGAGCAAGACACAACTTCCTACTAGAATGATAGGTATCGAAAAAACTAAATCTTATACAATCTATACTATTGTCTCTAGGTTCATCCGTTTGAGCGATAGGATGTCTGTTGAGGAAAATTCATGACGAAGACTATATCGGATTTTAATGGCAAGGAACGATTCTACATAAATAAAACCGGGTTGGAGCTTTTTGATGCAATTAGAGCCTACGGACTGGGAATTATGATAAGTGGAATTCGTTATGAAGAATCAGAAGTTACAATAAAGGATGTTGGACATGCATATGTTTTAGAGGTTGATGGAGAACCACCCAAAGAACCTGACGAAGAATTATTTGCAGGAGATGAAAATAAATGGAGACAGATTTTCAGAACATTCAAGGTAAGAAAGGATGCTAAAAAGAAGCATCCTAAAGATGACTTAGGAGAAATAATTTCTCAAAATTTCGAAAAAATCTTAGGGATACATAAACGAGCAGATTTTATTCCAGAAATTGGCAAAAGAGTAAAAGAAGGAAGAACTTTATATCAAACACTCGATGTGTCCGCGGCTAAAGGTTTTCGTGAAGAAAAAAGAAGTGCAACATATCATGAAGGAAGCCAACTAGAGGTTGACAGATACTCCTGGGCCATCGCTGTTTTAGGTGCCATACATTTTATTTCATGGAGAGAAAGTGTAGATTTTATGACGATCTTAATTCCTAACCCGCTTGATGTATACCTTTTAGAGCATAGAGAAATCTCTGATAGACTAGAAAAGGAAGGAGTATGCAGAATATCGGCTACTACTACATTAGCACATTATTCAGTTAAACTAGCCATACAAATAGCGAAGAGAAGAAAAGCACCATTAGTGAAATACGATTCAGTAATATTTAACGTGATGCAGAAAACTGGACGGCAACCGAAACCAAGTGGAGGGGGGAAATACAGCTTAGATTTTCTTGAAAAGTTTGCAAATATCTCTCAAGGAGTGGAAGTCCTAGAAAGAATAGACCGCCTGTTTCCTCTTTCAAGACAAGTAAAAGGAATACAACAAGACATTGCTTTAGCGACTGCGGAGTTTTTGATTAGGCCAAGCTTTGAGAACTTTAGACGATGGCAGGGCTTATATATTCGTGGTTATATAAACAAAAAGTCGCCTTTGTGGGATAAATCTTTGTTGGAGGAAATTATAAAGAATGTCGAAGCTACATGAACTCTTCTCCAATCCGGCAGTAGAAAGTTTTGGAACTGCGTTGAGGTTTGCTGTAGGAAAAAGGGAATATGGCGGTGGAGAAGATTATGCATCGCTGATTGAATTTGAATATGCGGAAAATATGGCACAATTTATAGACACCTTGAAGAAGTTTTTGCGACGATATGATGCTTATGCAAGAAGATATGAACACGATAATCCAGGAAAAACAGCATTCAGACCAAATGAAAAAACCCTTGATGAATTGGTAAGACTTGCTAATGAACATGGAGTTAGAAATGTTTGCGCTACGATTATATCTCATGCTTTAGTTCGTCCCTATAAGGAGGAGTAAGTTTGAGTGAGAGAGTATATGAGATAGGTATAGTTGGAAGGATAAGAATAGATGCCCATTCTCTAAACAATGAAGGAGCGGTAGGCAATGTAACTGAGCCACGAACAATAGTTTTAGCAGATGGAAGAAAAACAGATGGAATTAGCGGAGAAATGCTAAAACATATACACACAAAAGCTTTCTGGCAGTTAGCGAAAGAACGAAATACCCCCCTCTGTGAGGCGTGCCTAACATTAAGACCAGAAAAAGCAAACAAAAATCCTAATGTAATAAAAATTAGCGAGGTAAAGGGAGCGTTAAATGAGGCGTTAAAGTGTGCACTATGTGATATCCACGGATTCTTAGTAGAAAAGCCAACTCTAAGCCGAAAATCTACTGTGGAATTCGGATGGGCAATTGCTATCCCTGAACAATTCTATAGGGATATCCATGTTCACACACGAGTTGCACCCGGAGAAAAGGGGAAAGAAACTGAAAGCGAGCAAATGATATATAACAGGCCTACTCGCTCGGGAATCTATGCCCTTGTATCAATTTTTCAACCATGGAGAATAGGACTCAACGAGATAAATTACAGTTATGTATTAAACGATGAGGAACGTAAAAGGAGATATGGTTTAGTGATAGACTCATATAAAGCAATGTTAAGCCGACTCGAAGGAGCCATGACAACAACAAGATTGCCTCACACAAGCGAAATTGACGGGCTGATAATAAAAACAGTAAATGCTATGCCAGTCCCGCTAATAACTCCCCTTAAAGACGACTACAAAGAACAACTCGAAAAAATAATCAAATCAGAAAACATTCAAAAATTTGATTCATTACCTAACGCACTAGAAAAACTAGATGAATTAAAGACTTATCAGCCGTACAAGCTAGGGGCACAATAATCATATGGTTTGGATATGTGGAACCTACAACTTCGCAAGCACATTTTCATATAGAATACCATACTTTTCCTCAAGCTACGCTCTCTCAGTTCCAGCTCCAAGTCCATCAACAATAAAACTCGCAATAGTGGCTTCAGCGATAAACAGAACAGGAAACATAGAAAACGGAAAAGCCCTATTCGAAAAAATCCGCATATCAGAAGTGTTAATGGAACTACCGGAAAAAGTATCAATCTTTAAAGTGTTCCTTAAGAGATTGAAAAAGAAAAGACAAGAACAAGCTTTCGAACCCACATTCGGGATAAGAGAATACGTAATTTATAATGGGCCGCTAAAAATATATCTAAATATTCCTGATGACTCTTCGGAAGCGATTATAAACGCTCTCAAAAACATTCAATTCTTAGGTACCTCGGACTCCCTCTGCACTTGTACTAGCGCGACTCAGGTAGAGCAGCCATCCAGCAAATGCGCAAAACTACATTCAACCACGAAACAAGAGAAAACGAGTGGAATGATTTTTTTGCTCACAGATTTTACCAGCAATGCCACCTTCAATGCGGTAAATCCATATACGAAGAAAAAACTAAGAAAAGACAGGGATATAATTTTAAAACCTTACATTTTTCCCATAAAAGTATCAAAAAAGGACAAAAACTGCACAGTATACTCTAGTCTTTAATTTTCAGCGTCTTTTTTTGTTTTTATTCTGCTTTTTTACTGCTTCTTTCGGTTTTTCATCTTCAGTGACAAAATCTTTCTAAGCTTTTGAGTTGTGATAAGTATACTGCGTCGTAAAAGGGTTTAAGTTTAACTCTTCAGCCAGAACCAAAGCTCTAACACCTAACTTCCTATCGCAATTAATGGTGAAGATTGTCCCTAAAAGCTTAACAGCCGCTCCTTGTCAAGTTTCTGGGACGGGTCAGTTATGAGCAAGTATTTGAATAATTATATAAAAATTAATGATCTTAAAGTAGTAAGTTTGTTCTTGAAAAGAGGTAAAAGTGCAAGAAGGTCATTTATAGGGGCTTTTCATAAATGAATAGTGGGAAATTTTACAGTTGAAGATTTTATGGTTAAATCTAAAGGATTCTATTTAAAAAAGATGGTGTACAAAATCATGTTTGGCTTATGTTTTTGTGTATAGAGTTATTTTTGGGTATCCGTAAATTTCCTCTGTAATTTTGAAGTTTTTGTCTTTGGTTAGTATTTCTTCGATGCCGTTAGATAATGCTACGCCGTATATTAGTACGTCAATAACGTTTACGGGTCTGCCTATTCTGAGAAGTTTACCCATAATTTCCGCGGCCTTGTCTGCCGCCGCCTCATCCACTTCAAGAACGTTCATAAGTTTTAGCAGCCCTCTGATGATTCTTTCTTCCCTCTTCAAGTTTCTATGGTAAACCCTTGAGAAAAGCTCGAAGTACGTTAATGTCGTTGTGGCTAGCTCTTCACTGTGTAATTGCTTAACAAGATCGCTGAGTTTTTCATCCCCTCTCAAAATTCCAATTATTACCCCAGTGTCTAGAAGCTTCATCTTAAAACCACTTTCTCGCGATTTTTCAGAATTTCCTCTTCTATCTCCTTCCACAAGTCTGTGTTTTCAAATATGCCGTAGAAGGATGAGAGATCTAGGTGTTTACGTTTTAAAAGGTCCATAATTACGTCGCTGAAGCTTTTCCCTTCCTGTTTAAGTTTAAGCAGTTCTTTGTAAACTTCGTCCTTG
Organism: Candidatus Bathyarchaeota archaeon UBA233; assembly: GCA_002507245.1. Lineage (GTDB taxonomy): Archaea > Thermoproteota > Bathyarchaeia > Bathyarchaeales > UBA233 > UBA233. Next base: position 7,488 of record DAZI01000012.1, on the reverse strand, counting down.
ATTGTTATTGTCTTAACCATGTTTATAAGTGTATGCATACACTTATAAATACATTACGAAACGTATGCACGAATGCTTAACGAAAGGTTAAAGTTTAATTTAGGCCGCAAGTTTCTATTGTTAGAGGGTTGTAATCCATTTTGTCTTGAGGCCCTTTACCTCTTGGAAATGGCGGTCATCTGACATAACAGGGCAATCGTAAATTTTAGCTATTGCAGCAATTATACTGTCCGCCATGGGGATTTTATACCTGCTTCTAAGTTCTGCGCTCTTAATCGCTGTTTCGTAATCTACGTCAATAACCTTAAAATCCCTATGTATCGCCTCGCTCCTTAAAGATGCAACTTCTCTGCCTTCCCTCTCGAAATTTATACGGTGAATCTCATGAATTGTTACAGTTGAAACCAATCTGTCCTTTACCGTCTTCAAATCTTCCTTAAGTTTCTTTAGCAACGCCCCGTCACTCGAATAGAAGAACTCAATAAAAAAGCGGGTGTCATAAACGCATTTCTTAGACATCTTCCTCTCTCATCCGATCTAACATCTTTTTCAACTCTTCCACATCGCCCTTTCCAGCTCCGCTTCCAGCCAAATCAAAAATGCTCGGAAGCTTCCTCACCACGATAACTCCATCTTCCTCTGTGACCTCCACTTTAGAACCCTCTTCAATATGGAATTTTCTCCTAAGCTCCACCGGAATGGTTATCTGACCCTTCTTACTAACCGCCACTTCAGTCATACTTCACTCAAGTAAAACATTTCAAAAGTAATACTTAAAAATATTCCTACCAACAAATAAGGTTTCACAAATTTCAATCAAACCGTAGAAAACCCAAATGTAAGAAAACAGAAAAATTCGACGAAACAAAAACCAAGAGAAACCAAAAACTGATTGCTTGATACCAAGAATGTTCAGGCAGAAGACTGGACGAAGCAGCAGGCGCCATTAGGCAGAATGATAGAGGCAGTTGTATAGGTCATAGTATTAAAGGATAATCCCTCTAAACAAAATTGTTGGACCATAGACCATGACTTTTCCGTTGTAGAAATCTGCGAGGAAAATAGAGCTTCCACCAAGATAGACTGAGGCCCCATTCACCTCTCTGGAGAAGAGTGGACGCTGGAGTAAACATTAAAAAGCTCGGATTACCAACAGCACCACTATCCCAAAAAGCGCTTTAAAATGTAAAACTATCGAAAAACTTTTTCTAACATTTTAACGGCAATGCCGTAGCTAAAGTTCCATGCACCATCTTTAAACATCTGATATAAGGCCACATTGTCCCATGTTGCCCTCTCTAGATCTCCGAGGAGAATATTTGCGTTTTTAAGGTAGCCCATCTCTCCAAGTTCGAATAACATTTTTCGCATATTTGAATATTCATACGTTGGTATTGCAAAATGAACGAATAACTCATCTTTTCCAAGAACTTTTTGATATGCAGTGTTGTAGGGTAGAAGACTTAAGCCATATATGAATTTTCGTAAACTGGAACTGTTGGCGAAATTAATGTAGTAGATTAAGAAAATCATATTATTAGCTGGATTCGGAAAGAGGTAAACCCGGTAACTTTTGATCAGTCCCTGAGGTATAATATTTTGCTTAAGTCTTCGCGAAACAAGGGGAATAAATCTTTTATGCTGTTCTTCGCCGAGAAGCTGAGCCATTTCCCTAGCAACTTTTCTCAATTTCATTCGTGCATTAATTTCTAAGCATCTTAGTATTATCAAGTCGTATAAGTCGAATTTCGCTTTTTTGAAATCTGCAAATTCACTAATTTTTTCTTCTCTAAAACTTTCATAATCAGTAATCCATTTCTTCCAATTGAAAATCGGAATCCCAGCTTTTTTCTCGATATAAAAGTCAAGGTTTAACAGAGGGTAATTTGGACCAGTTACAGGAAACATTTTATAATCGGTGATTAGTTCTCTTTTCACGAGTTCATCTAAAAAACCTTCCAAATCCTTCTCCTTATCTGGGGGGATGGCGTAGCGTACATAACTACCATGCTTCCATCCATCAACTATTGCGAGATACCTCCATAAAGGGAAACAGGTTAAAGCACGACTTGAACTTCCTTCTTTACCAAGCGGAGAGGTAGCCAGTACAAGATAGCTTTTTAGCCCCAGCATCCTTTCATTTACGACAGCTCTGAAGCGAACAAGATCAAGCTTGTCAAATCTCTTGACACGATAACTCAATGTTTGTTGGGGGACCCCCATTTTCTTGGCCAATTTGCTTATGTTTCTTACATCTAATCTACACATAGCCTTGATTATCTTCAGATCCAAGGCGCTTAGTTCTTTAAATCTTGCACTATATTCCGTCATTGATGGAATCACTGTAACGTAGCTCATCAGATCACTTCCGCAGCACCATCATGTCTTTATATCTTATTTAAGATACGTCAAAATAAACTTAAAAACATTGCTGATTTTATTTGGTAGAAATATTAATTGCGATATTTTTACCAATAGATTTATAAAGAAAAAGTAAAAAATATTACAATGATGGCCATGAGTGTTTAGGCGGGTAGGTGATATATTCCTTTGGGAACCAGTTTCATCATAGATATTGAAAATCTATCATACGTATATAGTAACAGTGGAGTGAAAGCCCTCTCATCACTTTCAGTTCAGTCTGATATGAAAAGCGGCATACTTGCAATACTTGGTCCGAACGGTGCTGGTAAAACAACCCTTGTCAATGTGATGACTACGTCCATGCCGCTTCAGACAGGAAAAATAAAAATATTCGGTTACGATATTGCCAGAAATCGGGATATTATTAGATCTTTAATAGCTTTATGCGCTCAGGGACTTGAACTTGATTTATTATTATCGATCAAGGCGAATTTGTGGTCATACGGCCTAATAAGGGGAATGAAGAAGGAGACTCTAAAAAAGAGAATAGATTATCTTTTAGAATTATTTCAAATGAAAGAAAAGGCGGATAGACGTGTTTTACAACTATCAGGCGGAGAGATGCGAAGAGTTCAGTTAATGAGAACTTTTTTAGACGAAACGGCCAAATTACTGTTCATTGATGAACCCACCCTTGGCCTTGACCCGCTTGGCAGAAAAGTCACGTGGGAACTGATCAAAGAATGGGTGGAAAAAGAGCATTATTTTATATTGACAACAAATGATATGGCTGAGGTTGAACGACTGTCATCTGAAATTGTATTCCTATATAAAGGTCAGAAACTAGCTGAAACCACCGTTGAAGAATTTAAAAAACAGTATGCAGGAAGAATTAAAATAAACATTAAAACAGGAAATGAAAATTCAAAGGCCTGCATACGCAAATGGAGTTCAAAAAATAAGGTAAACGTACTTCATCAGAGCGGTCATACGTTTACTTTGGAATGCAAGGACATTTTAATATTTCTAGATCTACTTTCAGAGATTTCCCGTAAAGGAGGTGAGATCGAAGGGCTCTCTCTGCAACAGGAAACCTTGGAAGACGCGTTTATAAATCTAATTGAGAAGATGGAGGGGTTTCATGGGAATAATTGAGGGGTTTGTATATAGGGAGTTTAATCTAAAGAGGGCTTCACTTGGTACGTTTTTGGCTCAGCTTATTAATCCAGTAATTTACGTTGTGTTTTTCGCCACATCAATGTCAGGGCTTCTTGCTTCAGTGGAATACCGAGGGCAAACTTACAACTATTTTATATTCGTGTTGCCCGGTCTTCTTACACTTCAAACTTTTCTAGTGTTCCCGTTTGTGGGGTCGCTGGTGGCCAGTGATAAACGTTTTGGGCTTATTCGGACATTTTTTATATCGAAAGGAACTCCTTCAAAGTATGTGCTTGGCAAGATCATCGTAGAAGGCGCTGTGGTGTTTGTTGAATGTTTCTTCATGTTGGCAATAGGATTTTTGTTTTCCGGGTTTCTGCCATTAATCTCGAATCTCTTACTAATGTCTATTATGATAGGCTTAGCCTTCCTGTTTTGGTTATCCTTAGGCATATTGTTCGGGCTTTTTGTTAAAGGAGAGGTTTCAAGAGCAGCAATACTAACCTTGACAAATCTTCCAGTCCTATTCACCTCACCTATGTTCTATACGCTTAACGAAGTCCCTGCTTGGGTTTCCATTGGAGCACTTATAAACCCGTTAAGATATCATGTTGATTCAATCAGAGACGCCATGTTTGGCATTCTCTCTCCAACAACCTTCATCATCGTCCTTGTCATGTCTTCTTTAACTCTCCTAATTTCACTTTTAATACTCAAAAAGGCTTCAATAACGCCTTGAACTGTGGGTTGTTTAAGACTGAATAAGGCCAGCTAAGTTACTAATAGCCATTAGCCATGTTTAGTTAGGCGCTCTACAACTTGAATGTGTTTAACGAAAGGTTGAAGTTTAAATTTAGGTCGTTAGTTTCCATTGAGTTAGAGAGGTATCCAATAAATAGGGCAATCGTGCTCTTCCCTACAAACCTCTTAACCAGCCTTGATAAAGTGTTGCCGAAGTATAAACTAACCGAAACACACATATTTATATCCACAACCACCTGAGCACTTATGTTTCGCCACCCTAATTGGCGGCAGGGTCTCCTCTTTTATTATGCGTTTGATATGTCCGATTACTCGTTTCACATGGGTTTTCATGGTAGGCGTGATTTCGATTTGTAGGATCAGCTTTTCTGGGATGTAATTGATGAAGCCTCGTTTTACAACTGTGCCATATTTTTCTTCAACTAGCAACGCATAGGCTACGAGCTGGTATTTGTGGTCCATCCATACTTTGCCGTTGTTAGAGCTCATGTTCTTGTAATCCACGGGTATGCATTCGCCTTTGACGGTGCGGATAATGCAGTCTACTTGTCCGGTTAGCCCTAACTTAGGCGAGTTTAAGCCCGTGAACAGGGTTTTCTTGGCGCCCGTAAAGTCTGAGGAGTAGTAGATTGCGTCTTTTCTTCGCAGTTCCTTCCGTACGTATTCTTCGTGTCGTTCTCTTCCCTCTTCTTGTTGCGAGCCGAAAACTGGTTTGGCGTGTAGAACGCGTTCGAAGTACACTATTCTTGGGCAGTAAATGTAATGTTTTACGTCTGTCACAGAAACAGACGTTTCGGCTATGTCAGAAGTAGGCAACTTTTGCTTTCTTTTCATCCAGCTTGTACTTTTTCGGCTTGCCAATTTCTCGCCTACCCTTAAAACAGGTGTCGCATATCGGATAGATTTGCACGTTTTCCACCAAGTCCTTTATCAGGTTTCTAAGGTCCACTATGAGGCTGTTCAGCTTGTCCCTACGCAAAGTTCCGATGAAGGCGCTGTATTGGATTCGTTGAAGCCCATAGTCCTTCAATGTTTCAGCTACCAACGTTCGCAGGTTGTCATCACTAATATCATAGATTACCACGTAGCGCATAGCGTTTTCACCAGCCCAAATGGAAGGGAACATAATCGCTTTCCCGAAGGAGGAAGCGAACCACACGTCTCGCTTGGTGATAAATAAAGCGTTTTATAGGCGCTTTCCGCCCATCAAACATGACCTTCATGTCTAAACGTTCCTGAAAGCCCGTGAGCAAAGTTTTGACGGTTTGCTTGCTTAAAACTCGGCCCTCCTCAATCGTTTCCACGGCTAAAATCTCATCCGGCTTGAGGACATTCTTTGTGATAAGCCCCAGCAGGGTTCTATCCACCACCTGCTGTCGGAATTCTTCCATTAGGTCTAGGACCAGCGAGGGTTTCCCCGGACGGTCAGCATGCAAGTACCCGGCGAAAAAATCCAGTCCAGCGTAGCTAACCGCCTTCCAGACTTCCGGAAACAGTATAGCTTGATATCCAAAGTTTAGCATGGCATTAAACGGGTCAGCTGCGCCCCTAGTTTCTCTTCCGCTGAAACCAAGCGCAGCTGGTAGAACCTGCTTAATCGCGTCCCAATAGATTCTAGCGCCTTCCGCCTCCATGTTCATGAGCTGTTGACGCTTCTCATCTATGCTGAATCCTTCTGTTTCCTCTATTCGCCTGTTCGTTTCGTCTATGGCTTTTCCCGCATGGTACAGTTTCTCCGCCAACCCGGGACTGGTTTGACGCCTGTTCTTAGCCATCAGCTTCAAAAGGTTAGCCTGATTTATCAGCTTCCCCACAACAAATTTTTTCGCGAGAACAAAGCCTCGCTCGTCATTGTAAGCCAAGAACTGCTCCCTACGGGCTCTCACCGAACCAGTCATCGAGGCCGGCATCAAAACAGCGTAAGGCCATCCCCCATACCGGGCAAAAACCACCTGAATATTATTCTTCACAGCCAAATGCAACGCGCTTGCAGACATTGCCACTCCGGAAGAACAGCAAATTATTGATTCAACCTCGTCCGCAACTATCTCCTTTTTCTCTCCCTCCTTTTTAATAACAAAACGGTTTCGCTTCCTCCCGAGAAAAACCCCAAAATCGTCTAGAAAAATCTGCATACCCTCACCCCACTGCTAAACCGGCTTACTCGTAACAGGCATGAAAAAACATGCAGGACTCCTCGCAACGAGAACGCTCAGGCTTGCCCGGATCCTTGCTCTCAGCCACTATCTCCAGCTTCCGATCCCTCTCCTCAATCCACCACTGCCTTAACTCATCACCCGCGAAAAACAAATCTTTACGCATCCTAACCCGCCCATCCTTCACGCTCAGATACACCACACAACAAACATCTATAGGCACTTCATGAACACTCTCAAACACCATAGCGTATCCAACAGGCGACAACCTATGCCACTTCTCCTGCTCATCAGCCACCTTAAGATCAAACATTATCGCCCTCAAATAATCATAACAATCCACGCTGAGAACACCGCTTAAACCCAAAAGCTCCCCAGAAATCTTATGCTCAACCAAAAACGGCAGAGCAGAAGCAACCACATCATACTGAGAAGCATAAGGCTGACGACTGGCCACCTCAGCAAGCTTAGCCTCACACAATTTAGAAACAAACTCCCAAAGCCTCAGGGAAGGCTCCCTCAACTCCTCCGGAGAGCCCGGAATCTCACCCCAACGAATGCTTTGCCACCAACCCTCAAAATCAGCCGGCCTCTGCTGAAGAAAACACTGAAGACAATCACTCACAACCCCGTGAAAAATCTTCCCCAACGCCACCCTAACACCGGGCTTGGGATGAACGCCCTCAACATTACGAAGATAAACATCCCGCCCCGTAGGACAATACTGAGAAGCAACGGCATACATAGGCAATTTAACATCCCCATAATAAGGCTTCAAAGGAGGCTGATACCAGCTCCACCCCCTCAACTCGTTGCTAACACCAACCTCCCGCGCCAAGGGCAAAAGCTGATTAAGCAAATACTTATGCTCAATATCCGACAAGAAATACATCCAACGGTCGCCCAACCGAATTTAAAAATCGATTATCTTTATAAATTAAACTACATTTTAATAATAATCGAAGATATATATCCAAAACCCGACAAACCCAACCTCTAAAGACGAAAACAAGCCAAAACACCGCACGGATTCAAAAGAAAATCCCAT
>DAZI01000054.1:20781-20980 GCA_002507245.1 Candidatus Bathyarchaeota archaeon UBA233 | reverse complement strand
ACAGGAGAATTCACAGTTCCAGAAGCAGTAAACGGAAACCACTTCATAACAGGTCTAGACTCAAACGCCGTCACAGCAACAACAACCTTCACAATAGCCGCCTACCTGTTTCTCGCCCCCTCATCCGGATACGTAGGTGAAACCGTAAACGTTTACGGCACTGGCTTCTCCGCCACCTCAACAATCACCCTAAAATGGG
>DAZI01000054.1:19939-20444 GCA_002507245.1 Candidatus Bathyarchaeota archaeon UBA233 | reverse complement strand
CACTACCCCCATCACAACAAACCCCCCATCAACCCAAACAAACCAAAAAGGCTCCTTCATCACTACCTTCCAAACCCCCCAAGCAACAGCAGGCCCCCACATCGTTGAAGCAACAGACAATTCCAATGTTTCCGCATCCGCATCCTTCAACATCGCCCCTCACTTAACCTTAAATCCCGACAACGGACCCGTGAACACATCCTCAATCGCAATCTGCACCGGCTTTTCACCCAACATCCCCATCGACATAATATGGGATTTAGGCCTACCCACCCAACAACTACTCTCAAGCGGAACAACCAACTCAACCGGAACCTACACAACAACCATCACAGTCCCCTCAACCGCCTCCAACGGAACCCACATAGTCGGAGCCATCGACTGGAACGGCAACCGAGCAACAACCCTATTCTGGATAGGCCCAAGGATAACCCTAAACCCAAGCTCCGGATATGTTGGAACCCAAACCACCATCTACGGCCTAAACTTCGCCGCAAACACAACC
>DAZI01000054.1:19388-19601 GCA_002507245.1 Candidatus Bathyarchaeota archaeon UBA233 | reverse complement strand
TAACCCTACTGTGGGACGATCAAACAATTGGCACCGCCAGCACAAACGGAAACGGCTCATTCACCTATCTATTCACAATACCGCACGCCATAAACGGAATGCACAAAATCACCGCAATCGACGCGTTCAATAACACCGCCTACAATTACTACATCATATACGCAAACATCACAATCTCCACCACATCAGGCTACGTCGGCGACACAATAACCA
>DAZI01000054.1:0-19077 GCA_002507245.1 Candidatus Bathyarchaeota archaeon UBA233 | reverse complement strand
TACGTCGGCGACACAATAACCATCACCGGCACCGGCTTCGCCAACAACACCATAGTAACCATCTATTGGGACGGAGTAAAAACCCAAAGAAGCGAAATATCAAACAACGTTGGAGACGTAACCCTCACCTTCATAATCCCCCAAAACCCCCAAGGAACCCACAACATACAATGCATTGACAGCAACAGCAACCCCTCAAACACAGCACAATTCATCATAAACCCAAAAATAGAACTATCCAAAACCTACGGGTACGTCGGCGACACAATAACCATAAACGGAACAGGTTTCGCCGCAAACTCCCTAGTAACCATAACATGGGACAACATTTCCCAATACACAGCAGAAACATCCAACAACGACGGCAGCGTACTCATCACATACCTAATACCATCATCGCCTACAGGAATACACGTAATCTCCGCCTACGATGAACTGCTAAACATGGCTGACGGAAAGAACTTTACAGTACTCGCACCCGAGAAACCAACTCCGCTAACACCCGCAAACGGAACATACACCAACATAAACAAGCCCACCTTCTCATGGACCTCCGTAACAAACGCAGCAAACTACAGCCTCCAATACTCCCAAGACAAAACATTCTCAACCGGCGTCACAACCATAACCGGAATATCCACCATCCAATACACCCTGACAACCCCCCTAAACGACGGAAAATGGTACTGGCGTATACAAGCCCTTGACGCCTATTCAAACCCAAGCGGATACTCAGACGCCTACATAATAGTGATAGATACTGTCCCACCAACCTCCACATTAACCCCGCTAAGTCAATACCAAAACTCGCAAACATTCAACCTCGCATACACATCCTCAGACAACCTTTCAGGAATCGCCTACATCGAACTATACTTCAGCTACAACGGCGGCAACTTCGAGAAATACGGCACCTATTCGACACAAAACGGCACAATAACGTTTAACGCACCCTACGGAGACGGCCAATACAGCTTCTACATCCTAGCAGTCGACAACGCAGGAAACATCCAAGACAACTTCGCACAAACACAAACCCTCGTGGACACGGTTTCGCCTACCTCCTACTTAACCGCCCTACCCCAATACACAGCCCAAAGAACCTTCAACCTCACCTACACAGCAAGCGACAGCGGAAGCGGAGTTTCCCACGTGATCCTATATTACAGCATAGATGGCGGCAACACATGGACTCGTTACGGAGAATTCACTGAAAGCCCAATCTCATTCACCGTCCCCTCAGATGGAAGATACATGTTCTACACTATAGCCGTTGACAACGCTGGAAACATCCAAACTATCCAACAAGCACAAGCAGAAACCACCGTCGATACTGTCCCACCAACCACATTCCAAAAAGTCCAAGGAACCCTAGGCAACCAAGGATGGCACACAACCAGCGTAACAATAACCCTCACAAGCCTCGACACACTAAGCGGAGTACACACAATCTACTTCTCCATAAACAACGGCCCCTGGCAAATGTACAACGGCCCAATCAACATAACCACAAACGGAATCCACACAGTAAACTTCTACGCAGTTGACAACGCAGGCAACCCAGAAACATCCAATACCATCACAATAAAAATCGACAAAACTCCCCCACTAACAACCTCAACCGCCCAAGAAACTTGGTACTCTCAAACCCCAGTTACCTTCAACCTGACAGCCACAGACGACCAAAGCGGCGTAGCCGCAACCTACTACCGACTTGACGGCACCGTCTGGACAAAATCCAACACAGTAACCATAACCGAAGAAGGAATCCACATCGTCGAATTCTACTCAATCGACATTGCAGGAAACACTGAAACTACAGAGAAAATATACATCAAAATCGACAGCACTCCACCCACAACAACCAGAGAAATTCAAGGAACCCTAGGCAACGAAGGCTGGTACACAAGCAGCCTAACAATCACCCTTACAAGCACAGACGCAACAAGCGGAATAAACATAACCTACTTCTCCATAAACAATGGCTCCTGGCAACAATACGCCGGGCCCCTCAACATAACCTCAGATGGAATCCACACAATACGCTATTACTCAATAGACAACGCGGACAATGCTGAGTCAACCAAAACCATCACCATCAAAATTGATAAAACTGCCCCGCATACCACATCAGACGCAGACGAAATTTGGTATTCCCAATCGCCTCTCGTCATAAATCTAACCGCCACAGACAGTCAAAGCGGAGTCGCCATAACCTACTATCGGCTCGATGGAACGGTATGGACCGCATCTAACACAGTAACCATAACTGGAGATGGAATCCACATAGTTGAGTTCTACTCAATTGACATCGCTGGAAACATCGAAACTACAGAGAAAATATACATTAAAATCGACAGCGCACCTCCAGCAGTTTTGCCACAACAAATAATCCAAGACAACATCCACTTAGCTGGCACCTACAAATTCGCCCTTGCAGTGGAAGATGAAGCAGGAATATCCAGCGTAACCGTATACATCGATAACAACGAAGTCCAAAAATTATACATGAACCCCCAAACAGGACTTTACGAATTCCTACTAAACACAACAACCCTACAAGATGGAGAACATGAAATAGCTTTCCACTTCACAGACAATGGAAATCACACGGTAACAGTAAAACGAACCTTCGTTGTCGACAATACCGCACCCTTGATAGAATCAGTAACCCCCGACTTTAGCACAGTTCAAACCGGCAGCATAAACATAGAAATCTCAATAGTCGAGGAAACCAACATTTCCACAGTATACCTGAGCATTGACGATGGCGAATGGGTAGCCATGACCTACAACAGCGGAGAAAAGAAAGCCTATTATAAATTAGAAACCAACGCAGGCGACAACGGCGTCCACAACATAAAAATAAAACTGGTAGACACCCTTGGAAACACCAAAATCTACGAATACCCCCTAACAGTTGACAATCCAACTTATACGCCATACCTGTTCTTCATCGCTACCGCCATAGGCATAGCCTTGCTCTGCCTAGGAGTTAGAGCATCAAGAAAACCAATCTTTAAAACACCCACAAAAATTGGAGGGGAAATAACAGAATGAAGGACCTACTAGACGGAAAAATAGTTAAAAACCTAACCTTCAGACAAATCCTCCTATTACTTTCAGGACTAGCAATAATATCCGGCACCTTCCTAACATGGCTCACCTACAACAACCTCGGACAACTAGAAAACCTAACTGGATTCGATCTGTACCAAAAATACGCAGAGCTCCCAGAAATCTCAATTCTACCATTAATCGGCGCAACATTATTCATCGGAACCCTCATAATATCCCAACTACCAGAACTCGTCACCACTAGTCGATACCCAAAATACGTTGCAGCCTTTCTCTCCCTCCTCGCGCTTATCATATCAGCAGAAACAACATTTCGACTTCAAACTCTAATAACAAACCAAATAGGAATAGGCTTCCTAAACAACACAGGCTGCGGATGGTACCTCACAATCGGAGGCGCCATAATCTCACTCACCGCAATGGTCATTCCACACAAAAAGGAAAAGAAACAATAAACCAAAACGCCGTAACAATCAAACCCTCTTTTTTCACAATCCCAAACTCTAAATCATAATCAAATAAGCATCTTAAACAGCTTTGTAAAAGTCATTCATTAAGGATAAATTGGCGGAAAAACTCTAAACCAGAAGTGATGGACTTTCCGACTTAACATAATAAAGACTAGAAAACCTATCGTCGTAGGCTCACTTTAGCCCATAAAGATAAGCAATCATTTACGCACTGGAATGTTAAGGAGATTTGCTAGTTCTTCGCATCGTCTTTTCAATTCTGAAACTTCGTTCTTCAATTCCTCTATTTTACGCCTTTTTGCCTCTATTTCATCCTCGATTTTAAGCTGAAGTTCTCTCTCGATGTCTAGCAAACATAACTTTTCTTCCACGAGATCATTTTCTTCTCTTTCCAGCTCTTGCAGAACTAGTTGAAGGTCTTCCTTTTCATTATCCATGCTTTCTATTGTCTCTTCTACGGTTTCCATGTTTTCTATTTTCGTTTCGTTTTCTCCGTTAGGCTGTTTTCTTTTGAATATTCTGAACATTCTCGTCACCACTCATCAATGCTATCTAATGTCTTAATAAATAAGAATGTAATTCCGCGTAACGTTATATTCCCAAAAAAGAATATAAATCCTTTCAATTCAATTTCGGACTCGGACACAAACTTAGTTAAACCCTAGGAGATAATTCTATAGCTTAACTTCAGTAATTTTTAAAAGAAAAATCATAGTAAACCTTTCTTCTGTATATCAAACCTCCGGGTAGAGCTATGGCTAAAAAAGCCACAATAGTCATAAGGCTGGTTGATGAGAGCGAGGAAAAAAGCAACGAAGAACTGGAGAGAGAAATATATCATCAACTCTATAATTACCCCGCGAAGATTCCGTGGATGAAAAATGTTGAAAAAGTGACGGTTACTGAGAACTCTTAACTCCGTTCTTCGAAATGAGGTTGACTATGAAGCTCGCTATTCGCTCTTTGCTATTAGCAAGTTTTTCTGCGAACCTTTGCCCCTTCTCTGTCAAGCTATAAACCCTTTTCCGCTGGGTTTCCATCGCTTGTATCAGGCCTTTTCTCTCTAAAGCATAAATATGAGAGTAGACGGTTCCTGGACTTACTAGGAAATGAAAACGTTTATGCAAATACTTGATTACATCACAGCCACCAATAGCATTGCGGCTGTTGTATAGCATAGAAAGTATGATTACGTCCATAAAATCGGTGATGATTCTCCTCTCAATTTCACGGACGATACCCATTTCCATGGATACCGCCCCCCCTTCCCTTAAAAATTGCAGTTTCAAATTATTTAAGGATTTCTCTCCAAAAAGGTGTTTACTAAAAAAGGTTTATGTGGAAAAGAATGGATCTATGTCAAGAACTCCATTATGCATACATAATATGTCTGAGTATGCTCATATTCATATTTTTGAATAATGCTTATATCCAAGAGCGAGAATTAACATGGTAGATAAGTCAAAAAACGTACATATAGTATATATGTTTAACACAAATACGGAGGAACCCCGGATGAAAAACATAATAAAAGCCCGCAAGGCAACATCCCTCGTATTTGCAATACTACTGATCTTCATAGCCATCATCGCATCAGGCATGATGCTATTCAACTTCGTAATGTCAAAAATGGACTTCATGGAAAAAACCTTCAACTCCCAGATGGCCGGCCTATTACTACAATCCCTCCAAATAAACTCCACCCATATAACTGTATGGTTGCAAAACGCCGGAAACGCATTAATAAAAATCACAGGCGCCTACGTAAACGGACTAATCGCAACTCTAGTTAACAGCAATGTACAAATAGAACCAGGCTTAACCGCACCAGTCTTCATACAATCAATCTTCATAAAAGGCAACACATACACAGTGAAACTCTTAAGCGCCCTAAACACTGTAGTAACCTTCGAAATTACCTACTAAAACAGAAAACAACAAATAACGAACCAAACTTTGAAAATTTCATTGTTTAAGGACGTGAAAGGATAATTCTGAAAAAACAATTGGATAAAAATATTTTAGTGAACGATTTCCCTATCCAATTCCTTTATCTGCATGGTCTCCAAACTTTCTTCATACGCTTTACCCAGAACCGAATTACAATAGGGACAAACGTTTACCAACCGAGGTTTTCCACTACTGAAATCAAGCATAACTAAGGGTTTTCTGAAGATTTTCTTACAGGAAGGGCATGAAATGAGCATGTGATTACTCTTTAAAGCTTGGGCCTCCGGTTTTTTCAGCTTCGCTGGCTTTTTACTACTGAGCTTTCCCCATAAATCTGAACCTAGAAACACAGCGCTTAACACTGCGGGAATGGCTAACCAAACATAAATCATACGTAAACTGATCCAGTAAGGATTTGCCCAAACCGGGCTAAACTGTAAACCAAAATTATAGAGTTCTTGGTGAACTATCCAATCAATTCTGCTTATCGAGAATAATATGAAAAGGGAACTAACAAGCCATAAGATAAGGATAATCCTCGCAAAATCGAAACTTCTCAACATCTTTTTTAGTTCCATGCTGGTTCTCCTCTAAAGGTAAAACGAATACGATATCCAACAAAAGTGTTATGAAGAGGCAATCTAAATCCAAAAAATAAATTTCTAATATTTACCCACAAGGAAATCGCACAGCGATTTCACGATTATTATAATTAATTGAAATAAAACTTAACTCACCAACAAGCCTTTTGTAGTCTTTGAAAAGCACGGAGGCTCCACGCGCGTGAAGAACAAAGCTAGAACCCTGAAAAAGGTTAGAAAGGTTGAAAAGCCGCCTTACACCATTGACAAATCCAAACTTAAACGTTTTTCCCGCAAAAACGTGATCTTCAGCCGAGTAATGTGGGACTCCTCCTGGAAAGGATATCATCAAATGTACAATGAAAAAATGATTAACCTGATAAATGAAGGCAGATCTGGCTACTCACGAGTTGATTTCGCTTTAGCCTACGCCTCCTGGGTGGTGCACGACGCTTTTGAAGGCGGCTTTTCATGGAAAAGAATCAAACAATACAGAACACCTGCCGCCATGAAGGAATTAAACTGGATGAAAACAAGATTCAAAGTTGAAGATCCACTTGAGATGAGCATCCATGTTAAACGTGCAGCAAAACTTTTTGGAGCCTCACTTGTAGGCATTTGCCATCTGAACAGAAACTGGCTATACGCAGAGATTGAAATCCCAAAAAAGTTCAAAAACGCTATCGTCATGGCCGTTGAGATGGATGCAGACGGAATTGCAACTTCTCCCACCGCCATTGCCGCTGCCGCTACAGGCGCAGGCTACTCAAAAATGGCCTTCACACTTGCTTGTATGGGCGAGTTTATACGGAACCTTGGATACGAAGCCATCCAATGCGGAAACGATACGGCCCTCAGTATTCCCCTTGCAATCGATGCCGGCCTTGGAGAACTGGGACGAAACGGTATGCTAATAACCCCTGAATACGGGCCAAGAGTTAGACTTTGCAAAATCTTTACCGACCTCCCGTTACAGCCAGACAACCCCATAGAGTTTGGAGTAAAAGAGTTCTGCAAGAAATGCAAACTATGCGCCAAAAATTGCGAAGCCGGGGCAATTCCTCTGGACGATGAGCCAAGTTTTAAGATTGCATGTAAATCCAATAACCCGGGCGTCCTAAAATGGTGCGTGGATGCTGAAAAATGCTATCTCTATTGGCGAGAAAACGGTACAGACTGTTCCACTTGCATAAAAGTTTGCCCATACAATGTTGCTTCAGCGAAAAAAGCCAGCCTTTCTCCTGAAGATTTTTGGAAGGAAAGCTTATAGCCCCATCTGCCAAGTTCTTTTCTATGGCGACTTCAAAAGCTAACGTTGCTAAACGAAACATCAAAGCCCTAGCTGTTTTCGCATTCTTCCGCGGTGCCGGCGTAAGCACATTTATGACGCTATTTCCATCATACATGATCGACCTCGGCTACAACATGGCAGACATAGGCACCGTGGCAAGCTTATCTTCCATACCCTGCATCGCGCTACTCCCCTTCGTCGGCATACTACTCGACTCCATTGGAAGAAAACCCATCGCAATACTCACCGGATTCACAGCAGTTTTCGCCTTATTCATTCCAGCCCTGACTGGCAGATATGAGCTCCTCATCTTGGCCTATGCCCTTTTCTTCTTCTCCTTCATAGCCGGGCAACCCTCACGAAGCGCACTACTCGCTGACTCAATCGACGAGGAACTAGGAACAGCCTTCGCCAAAACCTTCATGCCCTTCCACATCGCAAGAGCCAT
Organism: Candidatus Bathyarchaeota archaeon UBA233; assembly: GCA_002507245.1. Taxonomy (GTDB): domain Archaea; phylum Thermoproteota; class Bathyarchaeia; order Bathyarchaeales; family UBA233; genus UBA233. The sequence continues at coordinate 11,259 of DAZI01000054.1, read as the reverse complement.
CTTTCCCTTTGCCGCCGGATACCTAACAGAAATCTACAGCTACAACCCAGTCTTTCTCAGCTTCAGCCTCATAACAGTAATTGGAACCATATTCTTCGCATTCTACTCCATAGAACCCACAAGAAAACGGGAAAAAATAAGATTAAAAGAAGAGTTGAAGAATGCTTTTGTTCTGGAAAAAAGCATACTCAAACTTTACGTTTTCGCTATAGTCGACCGATTTGCTTGGCAACTATGGTTTCCTCTTCTGAACGCTCACTTTAAAGAATTGGGCATGGCAACCTCAGAGATAGGTGTTCTAAACAGCATCGCAAGTGCAACCCTATTCACAGCCGCCACTTTTTCAGGAAAACTAATTGACCGCATAGGCCCCATCAAGGGCCTTAGCCTATCCGAGGGAATCGCGGTCTTGTCAGCTCTCCTATTAAGCCTGGCCTCAAGTAGGCCTGCATCCGTGTTTTCCGTAGTTCTTATAGGATTCTCTTTTTCACTATGGATCCCCGCGTATAACGTCATGATCGCCAACGCTTCAAGTCAACATCAACGAGGAAAAGCCTACAGCAAAATGAATACCTTCAGAACCGCTGTTGCCATTCCAGCACCGCAAATTGGAGGTTTCTTATACGATGCTTTCACGCCATCCCTTCCCTTCATCCTATCCATTCTATTAATGATGAGCAACATTTCGCTAATCTGGATTCAAAAACGCAAATGAAACGGTTTATGAAACTACACCTAAAAAGAGCTTTTAAGAAGATAATAGGCTTTAGCAGTTTCCCCTTTCAATCGCGACTACTTTCTTATTGTTAAATAACCTTTCTCCCTTAGCCACTGAGCTTGGTTCCTTCTATACCTCCAGAATATGTCTCCTCTCGTTTCGGATTGGAAATCCCAAGGCGAAACAAGCACTATGTCGCCTACACGTACCCAAACCCTTCGCTTAAGTTTCCCGCGAATTCGACATAACCTTGTACGTCCATCTTGGCATTTAACCATAAATCTGTCATAACCTAGAGGTTTAACTGCTATACCCAACACATCATTGGCTTCCGGAAGCTTCACGGTTTCCTCAATGTTTTTTTCACTTATGATTTTTCTTCTTCCCATCACATTTACACCTATACCGTAAAATTGAATATTGCTCCCTCAAGAAAGCTTTCAAAAGCTTCTTAAGTTCAACTTCAATTATAACGGTAAACCCTTAACACACAACCCCACTATAAAAACCTTCTTGAACAACACAACGTTTCTCCATCTTCCTCTCACTCGCCGAATATCTCCTTTTCAATCATTGCCACTTCCTGTCTGGCAGGTAGCTTCGGAAAATTGTAGAGCGGACCACTTGGCTTTTCATTGTAATAAGGACGGTTGCAGTCCGGGCATCCCGAAGTCTGAAAAGGCTTTCCACTACGTATCACTTTTTCCAACACTTGCCTTTCAATGCCAAAACCTATTATCCGCCCATCTTCATCAAACCTCATCCCTTCATACCTAGCGAACTTTCGGATTATTAAGAATCTAGCGAGTTGAATTCTACGATAACTATCCAACCCAGGCTTTCTTCTACTTTCAAGAGCAGTTCCGGATATCGGCGTAAATGCAAACAGAGCGGGATAGACTCCCATGTCCACGCAATGCTGGATCGCTTGAACCATTTCCATTTCGGTTTCGCCTAACCCAACAATCAAGTGAGTGGTCACGTTATTTTCTCCAAAAATTTCCACAGCGTCCGCCAAGGCTTTTAAATGTCCTTTCCAAGAGTACGGGCTCCCCGCGTTTTCACCTTTAACCTTTTCAAATATTTCCTCTGTTGCCGCATCTAGAGCTATCCCTATCCTTTCAACCCCCGCCTCAGCCAACTTCTCCATCTGGAAGGCCTTTAAAGGCTGACACGAAACAGAAATGGAAACCTTCACTCGGGAACGGATTTCCTTAACGATCTGAAGTAGATGAGCAAATACTTCTGGATAGTTTAACGCTTGGATACAAACCCGTTTTATGAGTCCTTTCTTGACAGCTTCCTCGATTCCCTGAACTACGCTGACCGTTGGGAAAGTTGGCCAAACAACCCTGGAAAGAAGGTCGGCTCTACCCTTGCTTCCTTTAGCTTGAGGACAAAACCCGCAATTTGCTAAGCACTTACCATTTCTGTAGGTCAGCAAATAAGCTGTTGTCGGATAAGCATCTAATTTCCCCTTCGTTAATCCAAGAATTATAGCTGTACCTATGGATACCCGAATCTTCCCCGGCAGTTTCCCAGTAACCATTTGTCCAATACCCAACTGTCAAGCCTTAACTAGGTGTAAACTATAAGTTGGAGTATTGTTTATGGTTTACCATTGAAATCTCCATATTGCGAGTTCGAAGATGCATGTCCTATCAAGAGCTACTGAAAATGGATAGTTCCCTTTTAGAAGAAAAAATGAACGCAGCCAGGAAAATTAACGTGAAAAACTTTGGCAAAAAAATCTATTTCTATGCCCCAGGATTTTCCCATTACAAAACCCGATTTTACTCGTCTAAACTCGAACTGTTTCCCACAATCTCGGTTACCGGCTCCTACTGCGCGTTAAAATGCGAACACTGCAGAGGAATAGTGCTTAACACAATGTTTTCAGCCACTAGCCCCAGTGAACTTCTCAAATTATGCAAAAATCTGAAGGAAAAAGGCGCTGTAGGCTGCCTTATCAGCGGCGGATGCTTACCTAACGGCGCTGTCCCCCTGAAAAGATTTACCGAAGCCATCCGGCAGGTTAAAAAAGAGCTGAAATTAACCGTTTTCGTGCATACAGGCATCATAGACACGGAAACAGCCTTTCAACTCAAAGAAGCTGAAGTGGACGCTGCCCTGATTGATGTAATCGGATGCGAGGAAACTCTACGAAAAATATATCACCTAAACATCGGCATCGAAAAAATCGAAGAATCATTAAAAGCATTATGGACTGCTGAAATCCCCCTCGTTCCCCATGTGCTTGTTGGTTTGCACTACGGCAAGTTAAAAGGCGAGATTGAAGCTCTAAAAATGATTTCCAAGTATTTGCCTTCAGCCTTAGTAATAATTGCGTTTATGCCCATACGTGGAACGCCAATGGAAAAGGTTAAACCGCCCTCACCTGAAGAAATTGCCAGAATACTGGTCGCTGCAAGACTCATGTTCCCATCAACGCCAATACTGCTTGGCTGCATGCGTCCCAAAGGAAAACATCGAGCGTTAACAGACATTTTAGCTGTGAAATCCGGCGTAAATGCCATAGCTTTCCCTGTTGAAAAAGCCATAGAGTTTGCGAAACACCTAGGTTACGAAACCGTCTTTTCACCCTTCTGCTGTTCTAAAATATTCTTGGATATCAAACGAGACTTTTCTTCCTCCACTGAAGACTGATTGCCTAAACATACTAACCATATCCTTCTTCATCTTCATGTAATGTTTGCTTAGCCTTTTTGCATACTCCTTTGGCATTCCGCTAGCGATCAGCTCCTTCTCAAAGGTTTTCCTAGCCTTTCGAGTCCTCCATCCAAAGGTCAACCATATAAAAAATAGGCTTATAGAAATGCGAACAACGCAAACTATTAAGCTAAGCATGCTTCGAATTTTCATATTTACCAACTTAGGAACAAGGTTGCTAGTCCATGTTATTCTCTAACCCCAAGCGTTAAGTCAACTAGTTTAGGCGTATTGTTTCGAACGATTGTTAAAAGAATAGTGTCTCCAGGACTTTTGTATCGCTCCAGATAAGTGAGAAGATCGTCTGCCTTTCTTACCGTTTCATTGTTAACACCTATTATTATGTCCCCACCAATAACTACTTCCTGGCCTTCAATTATGGCAGTTCGGGTTCCTCCTCGAAGTCCAGCCTGTTCCGCCGGACTATTTTCCATTACGTCTATTATCAGGAAACCATAAGTATAGTCAGTTCCCATTTCCCTGGCTATGTCAATGTTCATATCCATGCCAAGAATGCCTATCCATGGATGGCGATAATACCCTTTTTCGATAAGGGACGGAACAACGCGTTTTAGCAGCTCCGAAGAAACAGCATAGCCTATGCCCACGAAACCTCCAGTTTCAGTTTCAATTGCTGTGGTCACGCCTACGACCATTCCATAACTGTTTAATAGGGGGCCTCCAGAATTCCCAGGATTTACTGCCGCGTCAAACTGAATTATATCCACAATGGAATAGCCCGTTGTGGTAGGTAAGCTTCTTCCAAGCTGGCTTACTATTCCCTGCGTCATTGAACCTTCCAGTCCAAAAGGATTGCCGATTGCATAGACTTTTTCGCCTACTTTAAGCTCAGAAGAGTTCCCAATAACCAACGGTTGAATTTCCATAGTTTCAGGTATGTCAGTAATTTTTATCACAGCTAAGTCTGTGTAGATGTCCCCCCACATCCAATGAGTTGTAAAGGTTGAGCCATCAAGAAAGGTCACACGAACTTCCACAGCGCCTTTTATTACGTGATGATTAGTAACAACATAAGCCTTGCCTTGACCTACTTGATAAACAAAGCCTGAGCCTGTGGCAACAGTTACAAGGGTTCCGCCTACAAATTGCCTGTTGCTGATTAGAACCACTGAATCCTTAGTCATGTTATAAATCTGTGTAGCGCTTAATTCCTTACTTTCATTTAACTGCGACAATTCCTTGACAAGTTGTTCCAAGGATTGCATTGCTACTTTGCTGTTTTCAAGTTCATCAGTTAAACGCTGATAATTGTTTTTTAGGTCTAAGTAAATGTAAACGAAGCTTCCGGCTAAAAGAACGGTACAGATCACTAACGCTATTACAACTTTCCAGTCGAAGAATTCCTTATCCCCGTGTGTTTCCATGTCGCATCCCCTCGAATTAACCTAGTAATAAACAAAAACGTACCTTAAAAAATAACCTATCGATTCTTTAAGAAGTTGTTATAGGCAAGTTTAAATTTGGAATATATACTAATACTGCAGAAGTGATGAAGATGAATCCTCTAAAGTTTATTTACTGGATTCGTTTGGGTTTAGGAATAGCTGCCGCAGCCTTATGCGCCCTTTACAACGTTTTCGCTCAAAGCCTGACCAAAATGGATATTCGGGTGTTCTTCAGCGGCTTCTCTTTGGCTTTACTTTTCTACCTTGTCACTTACTACATAATCAAAATTAAATTTCTATACAAAGTAGAAAAACCTTCCAAACTTGTTACAACGGGAATAGGCATATACTTTTTCTCATGGATTGTATTCTGGGTTCTTTTCTACACGTTGCTGCGTGGCGGATAAAAACTGAAAAATATCAGTCTGTTTTTCGTTTCTCTTCACGCTTGAAATCGCCGATTCCTTTATTTCCTCTTTAAGCGGCGTTTTTGGTTTTTGCTGTGTTTTTCGCTGGTTTTCTGAGCTTACTTTAGGCAAGGTCTTCAACAATATCCTGGTATAATCTGCCCATGCAGAGAAGAATCCCCGATCATAGTCAGCGTTTAATCGATTATTTACATGTGTTAGGAATTCCTTTCTGTACGCCTTTAGAATTTTTTTGTCATTTCTATTAAGTTTTGGAAGGAAAAGATACTGGTCACTATTCGTTCTTGTGCTAAGCATTATTCCCAAAAGAGCCGCATAATAACCTCTGTTCCACTCATTTTCCCGCATTCGCAGCTTTATCCTTTGCAATTCTCTTTCAGCTTCAGCAAACTGGCGTTGGTCAACCAGCTGAAAAAACCTTGTAACTAACGCTTGTGGCGCGGCCATCCTTAACGCCTGCCAGCCTTTTCGTCCTCAGCTATATCCTCTATTCCATTTTCCGTGATTTTGAACACGTCCTCCCCTTCAGGCAGGTAAGGGCTGGAAACTAAGCGAGCTATCCTCACCGGTCCTCTAGCAGTTTTCCTTAAGTAAACCCGTGTGTGGCTTGTATGCGCGACTATGTGTCCGCCGACGGGATGAACAGCATCTCCAAAGAAAACATCGGGTTTAGCCATTACCTGATTGGTTACGACAGCTACAGCGTTAAACACTCTAGCCAGCCGAATGAGCTTGTGCAAATGCTTATTCAATTTCTGTTGTCGAACAGCAAGCATCTCTCGTCCTAAGTATTCACTTCGAAAATGCGCGGTTAACGAATCGATAACTATGAGTTTAATATTGTTTTCCTTTATGATTTCATCCGCATTTTCCAACAAAAATATCTGATGATCCGAAGTATAGGCTTCCGCATAAATAATATTCCTAACAGCCTCTTTATGGTCTAAACCTAAATGTTGCGCCATTTGAACGATTCTTTCTGTTCTAAAAGTGTTTTCTGTGTCTATGTAGAGCGCTCCACCGTTTAGCCCGCCTTTTTCAGGTGGAAGCTGAACATTAACACATAACTGATGGCATATCTGGCTTTTTCCACTTCCATATTCACCATAAAACTCAGTAATTGTTTGAGTTTCCAATCCACCATCCAAAAGCCTGTCTAGGGCCTTACTTCCAGTTGTCAACCTGAGAACATTTTGACGCATTTTTAAAAGTTCATCTGCGCGGATGAAGGATAGAGAAAGCGAAGAACGAGCTGCAAATATTATCTCAGAAGCCTTCTTCTCACCTATACCTGCAGGTGCCAACTCCCTAATAGTTGCGGTAGCCAAGGCCTCAACCGTGTGAAAGCCTAAATTGCGAAGCTTTTGCGCTGTGGCAGGTCCGATCCCCGGCAAGTCTTCAATAGTCTCATAGACCCTTTTGGGCTTCTCCTCTCCGCTCATTTCGTATCTCCTATCTTTCCAGTTTAGAGTTGTTATTGAGGAGATATATTTAAATTAGACGAAGAACCGTACATGGTTTTCTATAGAGGGTGAAGTGAAAGTGATAAAAACCCTGAACGCCAATTTTGGTTGTAATCAGGAGGATTAAAATGGAAATAGCAAACGTTATTGAAGAAGTAGCTGTTAACCTTTTAAGGTTAGCGGTGATTGAGCTTCCGTCAGATGTTAAGGAAGCCATTCGAAAAGCCTATAATGAGGAAACAAGTGAAGCTGGAAAAACCCAGCTCAAAGCCATTCTCGACAATATCGAATTAGCTGAGAAAACCCAAAAACCCATGTGTCAGGATACTGGAACAATCATATTCTACATTAAAGCAGGAGTTGAGGCCAAGGGCTTAGACAAAATTCCACAGGCCTTGAAAAACGCCACCCTACGCGCCACAAAAGAGGTTCCATTACGACCGAACGCTGTCGATCCATTTCTACAGAAAAACAGCGGAGACAATACTGGAAGATACATACCATACATTCACTGGGAGATAGTTCCAGGCAACACGATTGAAGTTACTGCATTACCAAAGGGAGGGGGATCCGAAAACGTAACTGTCCTGGGCATGCTAGTTCCGGGACAAGGCGTAAGGGGTCTCAAAAAATTTGTTATCGACGCGATTATGCGAGCTGGAGCCAAACCATGCCCGCCCAACATTCTAGGCATAGGCGTAGGCGGAGGAGCAGATATAGCCGTCAAACTAGCTAAACAAGCATTGCTTAGACCTTTGAATCAGCCTAATCCAAACCCAGAAATAGCTAAGCTAGAAAAAGAACTGTTTGAGGCTGCAAACATGACTGGAATCGGCCCTATGGGACTAGGCGGCAAATGCACCGTTCTCGGCGTAAACATCGAATATGCACACAGACATCCAGCATCTTACCCCGCAGCAGTAGCTTTTCAATGCTGGGCCGCAAGACGAGCAACAGCTAAGATTCACACTGACGGAAAAGTTGAATATTTAACGCATAAGGTTTAGATGAGGTGAAAGAATTGGCCGTTTACAAACTTAAAACCCCGATTTCAGAAGATGAAATAAGGAAATTACGCGTTAACGACGTGATATACATCTCCGGAACCATAGTTACCGCCCGTGATCAAGCCCATAGGAGAGCTCTGGAATTCTTTAATCAAGGAAAAACTTTACCCATAAACCTCGAAGGACTAGCCGTTTTCCACTGTGGCCCCCTAGTGCGTAAGGAAGGCGACAAATGGATTATTATCTCAGCAGGTCCTACTACCAGCACTCGAATGGAAGTTTTCGAAGATGAATTCATTGAGAAATTCAAGGTTAGAGTGATAATAGGTAAAGGCGGCATGGGCGCCCGAACCACGGAAGCTATGAGGAAATACGGAGCGGTTTACGGAGCCTTCACTGGCGGAGCCGGCGTTCTCGCAGCCCAAGCCATTAAAAACGTTCAAAGCGTAGAATGGTTTGATTTAGGAATGCCCGAAGCCTTATGGATATTAGAAGTTGAAGATTTCGGCCCCTTAACTGTAGCGATTGACTCTCACGGAAATAACCTATTTACTGAAGTAAGTAAACGCGTCGAAACTAGTAGGCAGAGCATATACCAAACATTGAATATATAGCTTAAACAAAGCCTCACGGTGGCGATCTTTCATTCATTGTAGTAGACACTGTACCATCTCTCTGCATGAAAGACACTCGTCCGGTATAGGCGTGTTCCTCGGTCTCTCTTTGAGATAGCCCAAATAATACAAACATCCTTCCTTCTTATTTTTCATTTTAATATCTTTCTTCGATTTTCTGTCTGGAAGGATGTTCTTTGTTTTTCCTGTTTTTCTTTCCTTTCCTAATTTTATTTCCGTCAAACAGTAGGGGCACGCATAATATCTTTTCTCCCCATTTTCCGATTTCATCGTTGCCATTAACGGTTTATTGAAAGTTTTGGCGCATTCCTTGTTTGGGCATTGGACTGTTTTTTGGCTGGGTTGAGTTAGTTCGATTGTTGGGGTTTTGAGCATGGAGTTCCACCTTTTGACGCTGACATATTAAATATTAATATATAATAAACTTTTTCGTTTACTCGTCCAACATAAAAACACAAACCTAACCCAAAACCCAAACTAAAAAGGTCCAAATCAAATCTCCAAAGATCAACGCAACCAAGAACCCTAACAAAATAAAAATCATCAACGGCAAGCCCGGTGTGGCCCAAACATAACTTTTGCTCTCCTCTTTACCAATAAATTTCAAGATCCTCTCCAAAATCTCATCTCTTTTCTCATCCTTCGGAAAAACAAGTAACTTACGCGTCACACCATCCACACTGTTTTCCTCATAATCCTCCAAAGGGTATAGAAACTCCTTTTCCTTCAATTTGCTAAGAGGTAGCTTGTAGGCACATAGAATCGTCAAGAATTTTCGGATAAACGGCTCCTTTTCGAAGCCCTCGAAAAGTTCACGTTTCGTTTGAAGCTTCCATAAAAGGTTTCTTGTTAATGCGTAGAAAACGCTTAATGCTGCCATCAGAATGGCGTTAAAGAAAACAAGCATGGGGAAAAACGTGGAAAAAGGTGAGGCTTCTGGAAACAAAGGCTGAAAAAGTCTTTCCGGATACATTGGAAGCGTTAAAGCAATACAGATCAAACCTTTAGCATCTGCACCTCCAAAGGCTCCAAGATAAAAAAGAAGTATAGCGAACGCAGAAGTGAAAATTACAGAAAACGCATATAACTGAAGAAAGGTTGGAGATTCAAAAAAAAGAAACTGCGTAATGGTTAACGCTGCACCTAAAGGCGCGAACCAAACCCATACCATATTGCTTACTTCTCGTTTTCGATAATCGCTTATCGAAGCGTAAACAAGGAAAACAATGCAAAGCATAACCCTAGCGGCTTCTAAACCTTCCACGAGCTCCATGGCTAAACACTTTCCAGTATTATTTGAGAAAACAAAGTAAAAACTTTAGGAATTCTGGCCTTAAGACGCACCGTAGTTTTATTGTGTCCCGTTTTATCAATAAATATGAGGAGGTTATTGCGGTTTGAAAGAAGCTATTACTGCTTCGCCATCTCGCGGAACTACTTTGAAATAGTACCGTTGTCCAGTCGACCATGTAGTATTGAACGAGTTAGGCCAGCTAACTATTATGTCTACAGTTCCTCCATTGCTTGATATGGATTTACCGGACCCTAAATCAGAGCTTGAAGTTACTGGAGCCAGGTTTTCTGAGCTGGAGCCTATATACACAGCTATGATTACTGTGCTTGAATCTCCAGCGTTCCGCACAGTTATTTTTGTTCTGTTTCTTGCAGCGTTAGTTGGAGATCCATAGAATTGAACGTTGTCGATTTTCAGGAGCACCCCTGCTTGTTGAGTTGTGGTTCCCATGTACATCATCACCCATGCATATGTTACGACAATGGCGGCCACAGCGATCACTATAAGCAACAACGTTGCGAGTATTGGTGAGATACCTTGTTTCGATTTTATCCATTTTTTCATTACATGTCACACCTCTCTGTTGCTCTAAATCAACCTAGAGAACGTACTTAAACTGTATGAAATCGTAATACATATTATAAATCAAGAAAACCAACGATGCAGTATTACCTAAATTCGAAGGTGATTACGTAAAGAATATATGTTGAGTCCGGAATTTTTACCCTCAAATAAGTGTACAAGTATGCTGTGCCGCTTTGAATGTTTTCAGTTAAGTTTTCAATCTTAACATAAATTGTTGAAAGGCTTGTAAGGTTATAGTACTCGCCAGTTTCATTTAAGCTTCCTCCAACGATGCTTATCTGTGTTCTCGATGTATTGCTATTATGGAGAATTATAGTTGTATTAATTTTATCAAGGTTTGAACTATTGAAATTTTCCAATCTAACCAGAAAACTTGTATCATTATTGTTTTTAATGTTAAGTGCGTACGTGTAATTAATCGAAGTAGAGTTTGCGTCTACGCTTATTTTTGCACTGGTATTGTTAGCGTATATGATACTGAGATTGTCTGTGCCGTTTTGAAGTTCTACAGGTGAAACGGAAATAGTGGAAGCAGCTTGAATTTCCATAGTATAAAAAACGTTTCCGTTAACACTTTCAATGTTATTCACTAACACTAACAAGATGAAATACCCGAAGCAAAGGAAACCAGTTTTCTTAAAGTTAGGCTTTAGCATGTTAATCCCGTTGTTGTCTGCTTGAAAAGAAAAAGGGGAAGATGCTGCTTTTACTGTACGTCCACTGCTATGACTATGTTAACTGACAGACCGCTTGCAGCTCCGGCTGCAGCTTTAGTTTCTACATAGATTATCCACTCAGTACTTGCTGGCAGGGTAAGGTAGGACATTGTTGAAGGAGTTGTCCATGTGTCCCCACTTGTGCTGTAGTTGAATGAGGCTTGTGCAGTTCCGCTGCTGTTCATTATGACGAAGCGAATAAAGGTGAAGTTGCTGACGCTACTGTCTCCTGATGCTGGTGAGATGGATACATGACGTAGCCTAAACTGGTGACTAG
>DAZI01000040.1 GCA_002507245.1 Candidatus Bathyarchaeota archaeon UBA233 | reverse complement strand
AGCTTGTATCTTGTACGGTGAAAACCTCTGTTACTCGTCTCTGATATATTTTCATTATTAATGTTATTTCATAGGTAGTTGAGTTTGCATAATATGTTACTGTTATGATTGTGTTGTTTCCTTCAGCGATCTTTGTGTAGTTGAAAATCCAAGCAATCTCATTGAACTTTAGTTTCTGCTTAACCTCTCCGTCTTGAACTTTGCTGTCATTGTTTTTATCTACAAACTCGATAAGGGCAAAATCCTCAGCTTCAAATTCCACTTTAGTGCCATTAGCAACGTATTTGAAGTGTATCTTGGGATCATTCCTTTCAAATTTGATAGTGTTATCCTTCGATGTAATGTTTAAGTTCTTTTCGTCATCCTCTTCTGACTTGATTTCCATCTCTTCCTCTTCGTCTTCTTCTCCATCATAGAAGTGTTCAGTTTCCCTCATCTTTTCTTCGTCTTCTTCATCCTCTATTTCTATTTCCGGAGAAGCTCTTATCCCGTTTATGGAGTAAAGCAAAGCCCCCATTATTAATGCGCTGATTAATAACAGTGTTGCAATAGTTTTTTTCAATTTTTCCACCTCTTTTCTATTTTCACGTTATTTTTATGCCGTTTTTATTATTTAACCGTTTTTTTCAAGGTTTTTTGACCTTTAAGGTTTAACTATTCAAGTTTTCTTGACTTTTAAAAAGTCAAGTTTTGTTGACTAGTTAAATACCTTTCTGCAGAATAAATATTGCAATGTTAAGATATGCAATTGTGAAGCTGATGAGTGATGCTTTGTCTACACTAATCTTTTTTGCTCGACTAACTGAGATGGTGAGAAGCGATAAGGTCCATCCTTGGCAAAGCAAAAGTAGCCCACGAAGTAGCATTCCCCCATAGAGGTTCTTCAAGTTCCATTCTAATTGGCTGTTAAGAAACCAAACTCCACTGAATAGGATTAATGGAAACATGGAGATAGCAGACCCGACTAATAGACTTATATTCCCACTTTTTCTTCGGAAAAGTCCAAAACATAGTACTTCTGCTATGGCATAGATGGTTAGCCAGCCTATTAAAAAATGAATAAGGGACCAATATCCTGGTTGATTCTGACTTATGTAGTAAAGTAGAATAGGCTGAAGCTGTGAGATGTAGCATAGCCATCCGCCGAATAATATTAAAACAAAACTTTCGGGGATATGTCGAACAGGGCTTTCATAAACACGAAGGAAGAACCAATCTAACAGAAAAGTTGACTTAATTTTATTGAATAAAGGAGACAAAGGTCCAGGGGTTCTTACTCTTTCATTTACTTGAAAGCTTTCGCTACTTACAAGTAATTTATAGGCTTTTTCTCCTTCCTTGCTTAGCCGGTATTTACGTTGTTCCGTCTGTTCAATCAGGTTTCCTAGATTTTCTAAATGATAATACAGTTTTCCTGGACCTATGTTTAAGCGGTCTTTTAGCTCAGAAGCACTTAAAACTCCGTGAATCATTAAGAGCTCTACGATTTCTTGGCGAAGGGGATGATTAAGTGCATGATAAATTTTTCTTTTTCGTTTGAACAACCATAGCCCGCCAGTAAACCAGAGTACTCTTAAGTTTAGACATTAAAAAACGATTACTAATCATTAATATAGATTGTAGGAAAATCCTCTTTTAACAATTACAAATATCCTCTAGAGTGTTGTCTCTTCATATAACCTTACTAACGATTTTTCATAGTTAACAACGATGTATTTCTTTCCCTTCCTAACTACTTTATGCCCCTCTTTTTCTAAGAGTTCCTTTTGTCTTTCAACGCCGCCTGGGTACTTCGGATTTATTATTCCACCTGTTTTTAGGGTACGCCAATAAGGAGTGATATCTTTTTCACCTTTCTGTCTTTGTTCCTCGGCGGCATTAGCTGCAATCCAAGCGAAAATTCCCGTTGTCAAAGGGCAACAAACGTTTGTTCCATGTTTTTTTGCAAGAGCAGCTCGTATTTCATTTATAGTAATAAGTTTTCCTTTAGGTACTTTTCGCATAAGTTCGTCAACTTCTATAGGCGCTGGGATAACCAGCGTACCTGTACCCCATTTTTTAGTCATTTTGCCACTGATTTTCTCTATTTTTGGAAGACCCTTGCTATCTTTTAGTTTTTCAGACCAGCTTTTCGTTTTTGACGTAATAGCACCTCCATAAGTTAGTTTTTAATCTTTCTTAATAAAATTTGGGCGTAATTCATAAAACTCGAAGATTGATTTACTTCTAAGTGTGGCAGTTAAAGGAGCTTAGATACTATTTCGCAAGTTTTTTCAAGGAATTCCTTGTCTTCGTTGGTGAATGGTGAGAGTTTATGAGAGTCTATGTCAAGCTCGCCGATGAATTCATTATTCTTAAAGATTGGTATGACGATTTCCGATTTCACTTTAGGGCTGCATGCGAGGTAGTTTTTCTCTTTGGAAACATCTTGAACAATGAATGTTTTTCCTGTTTCAGCTGCTTGTCCGCATATGCCTTTGCCAAAAGGTATCCGTACATGTTCTGTTTCGCTTCCCTCAAAAGGTCCAAGAACAAGTTCTTTTTCTTTTGTTTTGTCGACGAGGTAGAATCCTACCCAGTCGTAGTAGGGGACGTTCTCTTTGAGCAATTTGCAGATGGCTTTGAGTTTTTCTTTTCTAGTTAGACTTAATTGTTTATCCACAATTTCTCTTATTTTCCCAAGGAGAATTTTGAATATTTCATTCTTATTCTCCATGCTTTGGCAGCCTCGAACACTTATTGTTTTATGAAATTATGTGAAATTTTGCTATTAAAGCTAGGGTTATTGAAAGGACAAGTGTAAGAACCCAAAATTGTTCTTTTAACGTTTTCTTTAACAATAAATATGCATTTTTAATAAATAAGTGGTTATAGAATCCATTATGGTTGAACTTGGCTTGTATTTGATTAGCAAAATTTATATGCGTACGTAAATAGTTAATGATTGCCGCGTTTGAGTTTGACGTTTAAATGTTTAAGAGGTGCCTTTGTGAGTACTCATGCCGAAGCTTTGAAACTACGTTTAATGATTATCGAGTTGCTTCAAACAGCAAAGAAAACAGTGAATCCGAAAACTGGTAAGCCCTACACTTACAGGGAATTATCCGATAAAACCAGTTTGCCTGTTACTGTGCTTAGTCGATACGCAAAGGGGCATGTATTGCCTAACGTTGCAAGGGCTAGACAATTATGGAAAGTTCTTTCAAAACTTGTAGGTTTGGAAACGCAGATCCGTCGTAGGATAGTTTTTAATGATGATGGATATTTCGATAACACTGGAATAATTGGTAACTATAATATTCTGAAACATGCGGCGCATTATGCACTTGCAACTTTTGCTGGGAGAAGGGTTACTAAGGTTCTGACGGCTGCAGTGGATGGTATTCCATTAGGTGCTATGGTTTCAAATGCTTTAGGCGTGAACCTTGTAATCGCTAAGAGAACGAAAGAAGTGGGTGTGAAAGCGTTTCTTGAGGAAACCTATGTTTTACGCGATTCTGGAGTAACCATGACCCTCTATATTCCAAAGGACGCCATTAGACGACGAGACAGCGTCCTCATCGTGGATGACATGATAAAGACGGGAGAAACTCAAATGGCACTTGTGAATTTAGTGAAAAAGGCGAAAGCTGAACTGTCTGGAATATTCTCATTAATAGCTGTTGGAGAACAGTGGCGTGATAAACTTAATCTGCCAAAGAATTGCCCGGTAGAAGTTATAACTAGGATAAAGCCTCCTCAACCAAAGGAGTAAATCTTCAAAAACATCACTATCCTTCTTTTATTATTGGCATTCAACCCGATATTTTTGGGCTTGCCACTTATTACGCCAAAATCGTAGTTGCATAATTAAAACTTTCAATTGCCCTGATAATAGTAACTTTAGGAATCCTCGGCTACTTGGTGATTGTCACTTTTGCGGGAAAGTATAATTCCAATTCCATAAGTGGTTAAGATAACGAGAAGTAGCCCGGTTAGGCCGCTGACCAGTTTGGTTAGGTAAGAGTTTTCTACTAGATGGAATGTGTAGTCAGGCATTAATCCTTCCCATAAAGGATTGGGTTCACTTACACCTAGGGATTCAGCGACTTTTTCAAGTCCGTCTGGATGGGTTGACGCTAGAGGAAGTAGTATCATCAGTCCAACGATTATCAAAACTAATGCCTTGCCGATGATCTTCACGAGGGCGCCTCCTGCAATATGGTTAGTCCATGTAACATTGGCAATTGTGTGCGCAATAAGTGTGCTGTTAAGGAGGTGGTGATCGCTGCTTCTCCTACACCGATTATTATGTGCCAGAAAAGCATGGCTGGAACTGTCATCACAATTCCTCCTACAGAAGCGAAGGCACTAGAAAACCCTATTTCTAAACCGCATGCCAGGGCGCTTAGCACTGTTGAAAGCCATGATGCAAGGGATACACTAGCAAAGAATCGCTTGCTGCTTGGAACGGCGCCTCCGGAAAGGAATTTAACGATGTAGAAGGATAATCCGCCTATGACTGCCATGTTGAAAAGGTTTGCTCCAAAAGTGGTGATTCCTCCATCTGCAAAGAAAACGGCTTGGATTAAGAGGACTATTGACATGCTTATCATGGCCGCGTGGGGGCCGAGAAACATGGCTAAGAAGGTTCCACCGATTAAGTGACCGCTGGTACCATATAATATGGGGAAGTTTAGCATCTGCCCCGCAAACACAAGGGCGGTAGATACTGCAATTAGAGGAACAAAGGCGCGGGAAAGCGTCCTTTTAGCTCCTTTCCAGGCCCATATTAGGAAGCCTGTTGAAATAAGGTACATCAGTATGCATATATTCGGATCGAGGAATCCGTCGGGGATATGCATGTTTGAGTTTCTCCCAAAGCTTTAGTAACACTTTTTTATGATTTAGTATTACTAGCATATTAACTTTTCCCTTAGAAGTAATATCAAGGAAGACCTTTTTTAAACAATCATCAATTACCCAGAAATAATCCTCAAAACTTAATTGTCTTTCATCTAGGCTTTATAGACGCCCACTGAAACCTCGTGATGATCTATCCTTTTAAGCCTATTTGCTATATCTTGAGGTAGCAAATCACCAACCCATCCTATCCATTTCAGCCTAAAAATTTTAAGCAGCCTCAGCACTTTGATCACATCCTTATAGGTATAAAATATTACCTTACCGCCAGATTTACATGCTCTGAGAAGTTTATCAATCATCCCTTGCATGTCGTCAGAATGAACATTGTATGGATCAAAAAATATAAAGTCAAAAGAGTTGGCGCCTAAATCTATGTCAACTATATTCCCAACTTTAAAATTTTCAGCATACATTGGTAAAATAACTTCTCGGGCCTGCCTTATAGATTCCTCTATAAAATCAACACCGTAAGGTATGAGCCTATACTTACTCTTTGTTAAGAGGTGACGCAGCATTAAACCATTGCCACATCCCAAATCAATAACTTTACCATCGTGATCTATTAAACTAAGAAAGAGATCATAGATTTCTTCAGGATACTCCCTGAAACCATTTGGCATAAAAATATCCGACCCTCTATTCTTTTTCCAATACATATTCCAAAGACGTTGTCTTCTCACACGATAAAATTCATCTCTTCTCAAAGTACGCTCTCCCAACCACCAAACCTTCTTCAAAAGATTTGATGGTTAAAGCTATTTTTCTTCTGGGAAAGGTTTAAGTGTTTTGTAAACATTATTGTTTACGGTGAATGTTGTTTGACTCAGGTTCAGCTTAGGCTTCCTAGAAAGCTTGTTGAAGCAATAGACAAGTGGGTAGCAGAAGGACGTTTCAAAAGTCGAAGCGACGCTATAAAAACCATAATAAGCTTTTATGAGGAAAGAGAGAAAACCCGCGAATTCTACAAAATGCTCATCAAACGAAGCGAAGAAGCCCGAAAACATCCAGAAAAGCTTATCCCCTTAGAGGAATTATAGTGACCTACACTGTACTTCTACATCCAAAAGCAGCAAAAACTCTGCAAAAACTCCAAAAACCAACAAAGACTAGAATAAAGCAAAAACTGAAAGAGCTAGAAGAAAACCCGGAAGCTGGTAAACCTTTAAAATACTCTCCGTTCTGGAGCCTAAGAATCGGCGACTACCGAACCATCTACGAAATAAACAAAACCCAAAAACAAGTAATAATATTACACATAGGCCACAGAGAAAACGTCTACACAGACTTCACAAAACTCCTCTAACAAAAAGAGGAAAATTAAGCCTTTCTTAATATGCCTGCCTGCTTTCCACTTAAGCCCTTATCAATGTCTTGCCCCTACTTTTCAGAACACGTCCTTGAATGAAACTCACTACGCAACCAAATCTTGAATTTTTCTTTCACGCACTGATAATCAATAACGTTTTACTCACCTAAGTACAATACCATGCTGTATCAAAACTTGACTTTGGCTGTAAACTGAAAAAGCCAATTATCAAACGCGTTTCCAAAAATGGAGTGGTGCGGGGGGCGGGATTTGAACCCGCGGAGGCCTACGCCAGAGGATCTTAAGTCCTCCCCCTTATCCTAGAAGGATTCTGGCACCCCTTCCATTTAGACCTGGCTCGGGTACCCCCGCATGCTTATCAAAATAAGCTTTCTAACTGCAACATTAATTTTTCTAAATTAAGTTAACGCTTTAGGCGCTCTCTCTCTTTAGGTGGTATAAATGTTACCAGTTTCTCTCTTCCATGTTTTTTCCTTTTTATTACTCCTTTCTTTTCCATGGAGGATAGTATTTGAGAGGTTTTTGCTTTTGAAAATCCAAGTTTTTTCGTTATAGCCGATTGATAAAGCGTTCCGCCGGATGCTTTCAATAGACTGACTATTTTTTCCTCATCTTCCATTTCATGTGGAAGCATCTCAACGGAAGTTTCAATTTTTGTTTTTTCTTGGCGTTTTCTGGATTTGAAAATTATTAGACTTGTTGATCCTATTCCGGTGATAATGGCAATGACAAGGAATAGCATGTTGTCTTGTAGAAAGCTCCATAATCCTACAGATTTTTCCTTAAGTGTAATTTTAGGATGACGTTCTTCAAAATCCGCGGTGTTATACCATTTTAATGTTTGTCCAGTTTTTTCCTCTGGCGTTGGAGATGCTGTAACTATGTATTGTTCTGGATATGTAATTATGAGCATTCCATTACCGAACATGAAAGTTTCCTTAAGGAACACGTCGCCGATCACAATTTCTGTTTTGTTCGCTTTTTCGGCAAATCCTATCCAGCTAAACTTGTACTTCACAATTCCGTAGGTGACGCTGCTTGTCTGGGAAATACTTGCTGTTAGTTTAAAATCTTTCACGTACATTTCTTCTCTTTTAACTTGTAACCATATCCTATTTACAAGTGCGGTAACGTTGTCGGAAAATTCCTGCAATGTATTAACGGATGAGTGGAAGAAAGTTGAAGAAAAGTTTGATGTGTCATTTTCGTTTTCCAGAAGGGTTTTTCTTTCAATGATCCATGTCGCTGATCCATCTGAATCGATAGCTATGGTGTACATTGTGCTCCATTTTAATGGGTCCTGACACAAGCTTCTATGTATAGGAAAGGCTAAGCATAACAGTAGAATTAAGATCGTACATTTCTTTAACATCAGTCTTCAAGTAAAATATCGGGTTTAGACTTATTTAAGGTTGACAATTTTGCCCTATTAACAACGATTAATCTCGGTATTTTTATTCTTTATTTTTAAAAATAAATGAAAATGAACTTTATTAAACAATATTAAACCTTATTTAGTAATATAAACTGAAAATAAACGAAATAATGTTTTTATTCATGTTTTTACATATAAAAATTCGAGGTTAAAGGAAATGAAGAAAAAATTAGCTTTATTCGCCATTCCACTGATCTTGACAATGTTCCTACCAGTCATGGCTTTTACTCCACCAAACGAAGGGATTCCCCCCGAAGGAGCAAGTTGGATAATGCTAAAAGGAGAAGTTACTTCCTACGGAGGGGTTCCAGCTATGGGATGGTTCAGAACCTACGCCTTAATCGGAGAATGGGCACAAGTATATGCAATAGTTCTTCCAGGACTAAGCTTTGAACCACCAACTGCGCCAGAAATAGGAAACTTTACCTACTCATTCATCTACGTAAGGTTAGAAAACTCTTCCATCATAGCACTCAACTATACAGGCTCTGACGACCTATATGTATCAGGCCTTTGGTCAGTATATAACATGACTTTCGCCTACCAAACGTATGAAAACTTCACACTAACTATCGAAACAATAGCCAGCAACGCTACAGGTGAACTCCTCGTTACCAACACTTGGTCAGCCTTCACAATAAACATTGAAGGTGTATCCACAATATCTGGAATAGTCTCCCATGCCATTATAGGAACTGTAGAGATTCCTCACTGCGATGTTGACAACAATAGAGTAGTGGACGTGTTTGACCTCATACGGACGGCTAAAGCCTACGGAACTACTCCGGGATTGGAATGCTACAACTTTGAACTAGACTTCAACTTTGACTTCGTTATCGACATCTATGACCTGTTGCAGATATCAATGGAACTGGGAAAAGAATACTAATCTCCTCTCCCCTTTTATTTCTAAAGAAACAAATCACACAGGACTGAAGCGAAGGGAAGCATAATGAAGAAAAAACTGTTAATCGCCGCAGTTGCAGTCATCCTCATAATCTTAATATCTTATATAGGATTTTGGAAGTATTACAGAATCGAAAATCCAGAAACCACTAATGGAAATATAAGCAGTAAAACAACTATGTACGTTAACCCGAATTTAAACACGGTTGATATTGGTGAAACATTTTCTGTAAGCGTGGAAATATCAAACGTTATAAATTTATGCGGCTACGATTTCAAGCTTAGCTACGATAGTACATCGCTAAACATTACAAGTTTGGAAATAACCACTATTTTCGGTGATGCAACTCAAATTGTCAAAGAAGATGTAAATGCTACTCTCCAAAGAGTATGGATTGCTGTTATTTCTATGCCTCTTACTCCACTGAACGGAAGCTATGTTCTCGTAAAAATCACCTTTAAGGCCATTTCAGAAGGTGATTCTTCATTGGTTCTTTATGACACTAAACTTGGCGATAATGAAGCTCAACCAATTTCCCATAAGACAACTAATGGACAAGTGACTGTAACCTCGCAAAGCACAGAAACCACATTAGGTTACGTAAATCCCCCCCTGACCGACATAACTCAAACAGGTACAACCATTTACGTTAGTCCAGCGGTTGTTAACTCATCTGTAGGCGAGTACTTTCTGATTTACATTAATGTTTCTGATGTTGTTGATCTGTATGGTTGGGAGTTTAAGCTTGGTTGGAATTCTAGTTTGTTGGAGGTTGTTAGCGTTGAGGAGGGTGACTTCCTCAGGTCCGGCGGCGATACGTTCTTTACAGAAAAAATAAACAATACGGCTGGATACGTGTACCTCGCTTGCACTCTTCTTGGGAATGTTCCCGGCGTTAGTGGAAACGGCGGATTAGCAATCATCAAATTCTACGTTAAAGCCCCAGGCGAATGCCTCTTGGACCTTTATGATACCAAGCTTGGAGATTCGCTTGCCCAGCCGATATTGCATACGGCAAACGATGGATATGGATACTTTGCTGAAGCAAGCACAGGCGGTCGAGACCAGCCGCCAATGCCACTATAAACGACTTTATAGATTCGAGATTATCCAAGGCAATATCTCTCTTAATGTTTCCCCTTTTACGGTTATCTTAGCGTACCTTTCCACATCGCTGCTTCGCGGATTAAACGCTATACTTATTGCCACTTCTTGAAATACCGGAACCATAGTCTTGTCATCGCCTACAGCTAAACACTCATCCGGTTTAACTCTAAATCTCCTAAGCAGTTCTCTAAGAACTTCACCTTTATTACTTAACGAAACATGCACCCTAACGTTTCCAGTAACTTTACCGTCCAATATTTCAAGTTCGTTTGCCACGTAACAATCACATCCAATCTCCCCAGCTATTTTCTCAGCAAGCAAAGACAACCCGGCTGACAACAAGACAATCTTAACGCCCTTTTTACGAAGAAAATCAAAGACTTCCTTAACCCCATCCACATACGGTATTTCCCAAATTATCTGCTTAATTCGCTCAACAGGTACTTCCTTCCAGAGCAATACATCCCGCTTAGCCCACTCACTGTAAGAAAGTTTACCCTCAAAGTAAAGCTCTGCATTTCTTTCACCACCACCCTTCCAAGTTCCAAGCCTTTCATGAACAAAACGCCAGCAACTCTCAACCTTGGTTAATGTACCGTCAACATCGAACACCGCTAAACGTATTTTAGCCATAAGCGCTTCTCCCAAATTCCACGAGAAATTGTCCTGTAGTAATTTAAATGAGAGAGGTGCACTCATATTTGTTATGCAAAACTCAATGATAAACCAGCTGTTGGGGCGGGTAGCCTAGTTTGGACAGGGCGCAAGCCTCCTAAGCTTGTGGTCGTGGGTTCAAATCCCACCCCGCCCGCCACACAATTTTCGCGTTTTGACTATTGTGATAGGTCCTCCTTATTCCAGAATCAAAGAAGTACTTTGTGATTACAAATAAAGGCATTGAAGATACGCCCAGCACGGTCTAATATGAAACTTTGTATAAAGAGCGTGCACGCTTAATTTCGCTTATAAGCTCATTAAGTTTTGTTAGGAAAACTATTTCATCTGTAAAACCTATAATTTCTATTCCCATCTGATTTCTGCTTGAAATAACTTTTCGGCGAGCTGGATATTTCGGACCCAAGGTTAGCAAATGATTATGTTCTTATGCCTAAAAGACTGAAGAAAGCTGAGGAAAGGCTGGAGAGATTG
>DAZI01000084.1:13273-20578 GCA_002507245.1 Candidatus Bathyarchaeota archaeon UBA233 | reverse complement strand
TGAGGAAAGGCTGGAGAGATTGCAGAAACAGCAAGTTATTCTTTGTGGAGACTTTTGCGAGGGATATAGAAGCGCATAGGGCTTTGATAAGTGAAATTCGAAAGTTTTTATACATTCACCTGTCTATCATTAACATCGTAAAGGGAGGAAAAATTTTGGTTGCTGAGAAAGTGAAAAAAGTAGCGGTGATTGGTTCTGGAGCAATGGGTCATGGAATCACTCAACTTTTAGCAATGACTGGACATGAGGTTGCGATGATAGACATAAAAGAAGAGTTTCTTCAAAAGGGTTTGGAGAAGATTCAGTGGAGCCTTAACAAGTTTGTTGAAAAGAGGCGAATTAGGCAAGAGGATGCTGACGCCGCGCTGGCTAGAATAAAAACTACAACTAGTTATGAAGAGGGATGTAAGGATATAGACTTAGCCATAGAGGCAGTTCCCGAAAAACTTGACCTTAAAAAACAGGTTTTCGCCAAAATTGACTCCATAGCACCGGCTCACGCCATGATTGCCTCCAATACTTCCACGTTAAGCATAACAGAAATGGGAAATGCCACAAGTCGCCCAGACAAGGTTGCGGGAATGCATTTTTTTAATCCACCTCAACTTATGGCGTTGATCGAGATCATTAAAGGCGAAAAAACAAGCCAAGAAACAATTGGCACGTTAACATCACTCGCTAAAAAACTTGGAAAAACACCCGTAATCGTCAAAAAAGATGTTCGCGGTTTTATAGTGAATAGGATTTTAGGCGCAGTTTTTCTCGAGGCCTTCTGGGCGTATAATCGTGGCGAAGCTACAAAAGAGGGAATAGATGCTTCTGTGAAATACAGCGGGGGCTTTCCTATGGGATGGTTTGAGCTAGCTGACTTTGTTGGCCTTGATATAGCCTATGAAGTTGGAAAAATACTGTATGCGGCTTATGGCGAACGCTTTAAACCCTGCGAAAAAGTGATTGCACCATTAGTGAAAGAAGGCAAACTAGGACAAAAAACAGGCGTAGGCTTTTACGACTGGACAAAGGGTAGGCCAAGAATACCCTTTAGTCTGCTGGAGGAATATGATGTTGACCGTTCATGGGCTGTTGCCGTAAACGAAGCTGCCTGGCTTATCCACGACGATGCAGCAGATCCAAAAGACATTGACACTGGAATGAAACTTGGAACCTACTGGCCTTCAGGTCCATGTGAGCATGCAGATAGAACAGGCCTAGACGTTATATTAAACAAGCTTAAGGCGCTTTACGCCAAGTACAACATGGAAATGTATAAACCCTGTCCGCTTTTGGAGGATTATGTAAACAAGGGATGGACAGGGAAAAAGGCTGGAAGAGGTTTCTATTGAGATGAATTTCGATCTGACCGAGGAACAGATGGCCATTAAAAAGGCCGTTAGAGAATTCTGTGAAAAAGAGTTTCAGCCAGAACTTGCTTTAGAACTTGACAGAAAAGAAGAGTATCCTATGGAACTTTACAAGAAAGCCGCTCAACTTGGCTTCACAAGTATGTTCTTCCCTGAAGAATACGGCGGACAGGGATGTGGACTCCTTGAAACATGTTTAGTTATTGAGGAACTATGCCGCGCTGATTCATCCCTTGGCGTAGCAGTTTCAAGTGGAACTTTTGGAAGCGAACTCATACTCGAACATGGCACAAAAGAACAAAAGGAAAAATATCTGCCACCAATCTGCAAGGGCGATTACATTTCCGCTGCAGCCTTCACTGAACCAAATGTCAGCGGAAGCGACATAACCCGTATGGAAACAACTGCCACTAAATATGGCGAGGAGTGGTGGATAAATGGTACAAAAACTTTCATTACAAATGCTACCATAGCGGACTTCTTTGTCGTATTAACTCAGACAGATCAGAAAGTAAGACCAACATACCGAGGCGAAACCCTTTTTGTAGTTGACAAGGACACAGAAGGCTTGGAAACCACAAAACTGCATAACAAAATGGGCATCAGATGCTCCGTAACAGGTGAAGTACGTTTTGACAACGTTAAAGCCACAGACAAGGATATAGTAGGCGAACTAAACCGCGGCTTCTACCATTCCATGGAATTCTTCGACAAAACACGGGTAGGCGTAGCCGCCCAAGCCGTAGGTATGGCACAAGGCGCATGGGAAATAGCGTTCAAATACGCCAAACAACGCGAGGCCTTCGGCCAGCCCATACTCCAACATGAAGCAATTGGTTGCACATTAGCTGAACTTATGACGAAAATCGAAGCTGCAAGATGGCTAACTTACAGAGCGGCATGGTTAATAGACGCTGGAAAAATGTCGCCTATGGCAACAGCCATGGCGAAACAGTTCGCAAGCCGTGTGGCGATGGAAGTAACCGATTTTGCCATACAAACCCTCGGTGGTTATGGATATCTAGGCGAATACCGCGTTGAACGATATCATCGAGATGCAAAAATCACTGAGATTTACGAGGGAACAAGCGAAATTCAAAAGTTGACAACGCTGAAATATCTCTTGAGAAAATACTAGAATAACCGTGGAAAGGGATATAGGTTTTATAAAAGTAAAATGTGGAAGGTGAACAGGTTTGAGTAAGGCATATGAAACGATTAAGCTGGAAAGAGAGAAAAACGTGCTTTGGATTATTCTAAACAGACCACACAGACTAAACGCTTTCAACGATGTTTTAATGGAAGAACTTGCAGATGTTCTGAACACAGCTGAAAACGACCAATCCATAAGATGCGTTGTGATAACCGGCGAAGGCGACCGAGCCTTTAGCGCAGGCGCCGATGTAACTATGTTTCCCAAAGCCACACCAGTAAAAGCTGAAGAATTTTCAAGAAAAGGACAAAAAGTTTTCAGCAAGATAGAGGAATTACCTAAACCCGTCATAGCTTCCATAAACGGCTTCGCGCTCGGCGGAGGACTAGAACTAGCCTTAGCATGCGACTTCAGAATAGCCGCCGAACACGCTGAACTGGGAAGCCCAGAAATAAACTTAGGCTTAATTCCAGGATGGGGTGGAACCCAGAGACTAGTCAGAATCGTAGGATTGGCAAAGGCTAAAGAGATGGTAATGCTTGGCATACGGCTGAAAGCCGACGAAGCCCTAAAGATCGGGCTTGTCCACAAAGTAGTTCACTACGATAAACTTCGAGAAGAAACCAGTGCTCTAGCCCAGAAGCTTAGTGAAGGCCCACCAATAGCTATGAAATATGCAAAACACGCTTTGAACTTCGGCACTCAAGTGCCACTGGAAGCAGGGCTACGTCTAGAAGCAAGCTTAATGGGATTAACATTCTCCACCGAAGACCTAAAAGAAGGCGTCGAAGCCTTCATGTCCCGAAGAAAACCCGACTTCAAAGGTAAGTAAACAGACAACCCCCTGCACATTCCTCTTTTTATACTTGACCCTTCTCTATCACTAGATAAAATAATGTGGTTAACATGCGAAAAGTCGCTATTATTGGAGTTGGAAACTCAAAGTTTGGAAACAGGAACGACGTTAACCTAACAGAACTGGCCTTTGAAGCTGTAAAGCCAGCCCTTGAAGATGCAGGAATCGTTGCGAAAGATGTGGAATTTATGGCCTTAGGATCAGTAGGTGCTGGAGCATGGTATGCTGAGCTTTTGCCTGCAGTAGTTGCCGCCGAATACTGTGGATTGACTGGTATTGGATTAGTTCGTTGTGAAGCCGCATGTGCAAGTGGCAGTGCCGCCTTCTTATCGGCTTATTCAGTTGTTGCGAGTGGTCAGGCAGAAATCGCCATGGCCTTGGGCGTTGAAAAGATGAGAGAAGTTGATACGTCTACAGCTATGGAATGGATTGGAAGGGCTGGCTACTATATTTGGGAATTTCATAACTTCGGCCTAACGTTTCCAGCCTATTATGCCTTATACGCTAGTGCCCACATGGCAAAGTATGACACAACAGAAGAAGATTTAGCGTTAGTGGCGGTTAAAAACCACAAATATGGTGCTATGAACCCATTAGCACATTTTCAAAAGAAGATAACCGTTGACGAGGTTTTATCATCAATGGTTATTTCGTACCCACTAAAACTTTACGACTGCTGTCCAATGACTGATGGTTCCGCAGCTATAATCCTCGCCTCGGAAGAAAAAACCAAAGAACTTGGAATCGACACACCCATATGGGTTGCCGGCATAGGTTACTCCTCTGGAACAGCAAACCTAAGCAGAAGAAAAAACTATGTGGGGCTTGAAACCAGCGTCTTGGCTTCAAAAAGAGCGTTTAAAGCTGCCCACGTCACCCCAGATCAAGTAGATGTTGCAGAGGTACATGACTGCTTCACCATCGCCGAGATTATGGCTTACGAAGATGTAGGGTTCTGCAAAAAAGGAGAAGGAGCAAAACTAATTCGCGAAGGACAAACAGAAATCGGCGGAAAAATCCCTGTAAACATCGACGGAGGCTTAAAGGCGAAAGGCCACCCAATAGGCACGACAGGCTGTTCAATGATTTACGAGTTAACCAAACAGCTACGTGAAGAAACTATTCAAAAAAGTCGGCAGGCACCCCTAAAAAACTACATTGGATTAGCCCATAACGTTGGTGGAACTGGACATTACTGTTATGTAACAATTTTGAGGAGATAAAATAATATGGCCTCTATGCCCTCGTTAAAATCTCGAGAAATTAAAATCGTACATAACATGCCAATAAGCAAAACCTTGCCGTTTTGGGAAGGTTTAAAACAAGGAAAGGTTCTCGCCACAAAATGCAAAAAGTGCGAAACGCTATATTTTCCACCCTCTGCAGACTGCCCAAACTGTCTATCATCCGACATGGAGTGGATTGAGCTAAGCGACGAAGCTGAAATTGAAACTTTTACTCACGTAGTGATTAGGCCAACATCCTTTCAGCAATACAAGCCTTACACAGTCGCTATTGGAAGATTAAAGGAAGGCGTAAAAGTGCTTGCATGGCTAACAGGCTTCAAGCTTTCACAAATTAAGGTGGGAATGAAAGTAAAGCTGACCGCTAAAATTACACCCGAAGGGAATCCAACATACGCGTTCACCCCTTTTGAAGAGAAGTAGATACTTCTCCTTCCACCCTTTTTATCCACCCAATTGTTTTTGCAATCACTTCCACTTCTCTGCCTTTAAAAACATGGTCTGCCCCTCTTAAAATGAGCAGATTTTTTGGTCTATGGGCTGACGCAAAAATCTCTTTAGCTTCATCCACACCTACAATAACATCCTGATCACCCACCACAACGAACAGGGGAATGCTAAGATTTGACGCTGCCTTACAAGCATCCAATTTCATAAGCTTTTCTCTAACGTCCTTTAAACGCAGGTTTATTCCATAAACCCTCAACCTAAAAAGTCTTGAAACATTAATTACCTTATCTATCCGTGATAACAGTAAAAACGAGTACAAACCAAACGCTCCCTTCGTGCGTTTTATGAATTTTCTAACGTTATAATCATGGTTTTTCGGCGTGGACCATAATACCAATCCTTTTACTCTAGCTTCATTTTGCAACGCATAAAGCGAAACCACCCCGCCTAGACTATGCCCAACAACATAAACATTGTTGGAGAGTACTTCCGGCCTTGAGGCTAAGTAATTTAACGCGCATGTGATATCCTTTTGCTCCGCCCAACCATAATCAAATTTTCCAACACTTTTCCCTACTCCTCGAAAATCAAAAACAAAAGAAACAAAGCCGTTTTTACACGTTGTTCTTGCTAATTGCTTATAAATCGTTAATAAATGGAAGCCTTGAGCGTTCATGCCATGACAAATGAGCAGACCCGGTGCCGGAACATTTTTCGGAATGTAAAGTACTCCATAAAGTTTTGCATCCTCGCATTCCACCCAAACTTCTTCAGTGTTCAAGGTTAACTCGTCCGTGGAAAGTATTATTATTACTTCTTCACTTCTATTCAAGATAGGGTTAAATTTATGCCTACCCAAAAGAAAAGAAAACGAACAATAAAAAACGAGAAGAGCGCTGAGGAAAAACCGTGGTACAAGTTTTGGCCTGCCGGCGTTCTTCGTCACATAGACTATCCGGAGATTCCCCTTTTTGAGCTGTTAAGACGTTCTGCTAAGAAGTATCCAGACAAGACAGCGTTGATTTACTTCGGCCATGAAATCACTTATAGTGAGCTAGATTTGCTAACTGATAAGTTCGCAACCGCGCTAGCTGATTTTGGCGTGAAAAAGGGAGATAAAGTTGCGGTTTATCTGCCTAACATTCCACAGTTTATAATCAGCTATTATGGCGCTATAAAAACCGGAGCCATTGCAACGGCCATAAGCCCCTTGTATAAAGAGCGGGAAGTAGAGCATCAGCTTAACGACTCTGAAGCTGAAACAATTATTGTTTTAGATTTACTTTACCCTGTTGTAGAGAAAATTTGGCCTAAAACAGGGCTAAAAAGGGTTATAGTAACCAGTCTTAAGGATTTCATGCCCCGGTTTAAGGCAATATTTGGCACTTTGTTTAGAAAAATTCCATCACGAAAAATTGAACGTAAACCGAACGTCTACTTCCTTACCGAACTCTTAGACAAGTATGCGGCGAATCCACCAAAAGTTGCCATAAACCCCAAAGAGGACTTGGTAGCACTGCAGTATACAGGCGGCACCACTGGAATTGCTAAAGGCGCCATGCTTACGCATATGAACTTGGTTTCGAACGCTATTGGCTGTGCCGAATGGCTTCAAGGAGTAGAAGCCGGAGAAATTTTCTTAGCTGTTTTGCCGCTGTTTCACATTTATGGAATGACAACTGGCATGAACGCGCCTATACACTTGGCTGGAAAAATAGTTCTACTTCCCCGATTCGATCCAGTAAGCACTTTTAAGGCAATTCAAGACTATAAAGTTACAGTTTTTTGTGGAGCACCCACGCTTTATGCCATGCTTCTAGCACATCCGGATCTAGGCAAGTATGACTGTTCTTCCATAAAATTCTGCATTTCAGGCTCAGCTCCGCTTCCACCAGAGGTTCAAAAGAAATTCATGGAATTAACAGGAGGCGTGCTTGTGGAGGGCTATGGGTTAACGGAAAGTTCACCAGTAACCCATTGTAACCCTTTAGATCCAACCATGAAAACTGTTAAAATAGGCTCTATTGGCATACCTTGGCCTGACACAGACGCTAAAATTGTAGACATCGAAACCGGAGAGAAGGAACTTTCACCTGGCGAAATTGGCGAACTTATTGTCAAAGGCCCACAGGTAATGAAAGGTTATTGGAAAATGCCTGAAGAAACCGCTCAAGTTCTCCGTAATGGTTGGCTCTACACTGGAGACATTGGGAAGATGGATGAGGATGGCTACTTCTACAT
>DAZI01000084.1:0-12963 GCA_002507245.1 Candidatus Bathyarchaeota archaeon UBA233 | reverse complement strand
AAGATGGATGAGGATGGCTACTTCTACATAACCGACAGAAAGAAAGATCTAATCAAGTACAAGGGGTATAGCGTCTACCCACGGGAGCTTGAAGACGTGCTCTATGAGCATCCAGCCGTTAAGCTTTGCGCAGTCGTGGGAAAACCAGACCCCGTAGCCGGTGAAATCCCAAAAGCCTTCGTTGTGTTAAAAGAGGGAATGAAGACAACGAAAGAAGATATCATGGATTTTGTGAATGAGAAAGTAGCACCTTACAAGAAAATTAGGGAAGTAGAGTTTCGCAAAGAACTGCCAATGACCCTAGTTGGTAAGGTTTTAAAAAGAATACTCAAAGAAGAAGAAAGAAAAAAGGCAGCCGCCGCAGAGAACTGAAAACTCCTCTTCTCATTTAATTAATCATCCTATGCTGGCTCATTTGGCTTCACCGCATTTGAAGTTAACAAGGAACATCATCGAAGTTGTTCTTAATACCGGGAACATTTCACTTTGATGAAGATGGGAAACCCTTTTTCGTAGAGATGCCTAAAGCAGGTAAGGTTATTCCATTAATAGTAGAGAGTTTAGCCAAAAAGAAGTAACAGCCATCCAAACCTACATCTCCTCTGGTTTCTGAGATCATTTTGAGCTGCGATTTTGATTTTTCGTATGAATTTTCCGTTCATAAATTTTTAATGAAAACGCGATAGGACGAACCATAGAGTTGAGAAAATGAAGGCTGAAAGAGCAATTTTTGGAGTAACATTAGCATTTTTATTCATGAGCACACTATCCTTTATGTTTAACCTCTTTCCTGTTGAAGCGGAATTTACAAAGCCTACTGCTCCAAATGATTATATGTTTCAAGAAGCAACAAATGATGAGCTGCTTATTGGAGCTTATTACTATGTTTGGTGGGGAGTAAGTATTAATCCCCATTGGCCTCTAGGGTACAGATATACCCCCGTTTTGGGTGAATACAGTTCTGGCGACCCTGAAGTGGCGAATCAACACATTTTATGGGCGTCACGGTATGGTGTTGACTTTTTCACAGTTTCATGGTTTGGAAGCCATCCATGGGCTGATTACCCAGCTATCGACCAGAGCCTCAAAAGCGGCCTTCTTAATGCAACAGAGTTACCTCGCATTCGTTTCTGCCTACTATATGAGTCGCCAGCAATAATGGACAGGGCGGAAATGGAAGGCGCCAACAAAACTGAAACGTTTATGGAAGACATGCTATATGCTGCTTCAAACTATTTTGTAAACCCCAACTACCTCAAAATTAACGGAAAACCAGTTGTATTCCTGTATAGTTTGTATTATCTTTATCAAAAGTTTGATTATTCCACGGCTCCTTTTGAGTATGTCCGACAGCGATTAGCTGACATGAACATGAGCATCTTTTTTGTGGGAGACGCTGTTGCTGCGTCAATACCTGATGTTAACTCACCATTACTGCGTTCTATGGATGCAGTAACCAGTTACTTCTTCGAATTTACCACTAGTTGGCAGACTGTATTGGACGATATGAATACTTATTATCCTCAATGGTTATCAAGTATGGACTCCATCAACGTCCATTTTATACCAAACGCTTATCCCGGATTTGATGACTCTGCCTTCATGTACGGTTCATACAGAATATTACCTCGAAATCAAAGCATGTTTCGACGAACAATAGATATTTCCCGTAAATACATCGATCCTCACCTTAGAATTCTGATGATAACTTCGTGGAACGAGTGGCATGAATCAACAGCGATAGAACCAGCGATTGAGTGGGGAGAAACATACCTACAGAAAATCCATACAATAAACGTTCCTGAAGACTATCCAAGAATACAAGAAGCCATCAACAATGCAAATCAAGGAGACATCGTATTCGTATCCAGCGGAACATACTATGAAAACGTAATTGTAAACAAAACAGTATCCTTAATCGGCGAGAACAGGAACACAACAGTAATAGATGGCGGTGGAATCGGAAGAACTGTCTACGTTGTGGCTGATAACGTTACAATAAAAGGATTCACTATAAGGAACAGCGGCTACGGGCTATATGACGGAGGCATATGGGTAAATTCCAGAAACGTTCAAGTTCTAAATAACAATTTAGTGAACAATTCTTGGGGTGTTGGCTTAGAATATCCAGGTATCTACTGCGTTATAAAAGACAACATTATCAGTGGACAAGAACACAGCTACGCTGAGGGCGGCGGAATACTAGTAACGAATTCAACTGAAAATCGCATAGTCAGAAACACGATATCATGCTATGAAGCATACGGGATTTATCTGAATGGAACAGGTAACAACATCATAGGCAACGTCTTCACAAACAATCTCCTCAGCAGCATCTACGTTAATGGAAACAATAATGTTATCTACCACAACAATTTCATGGAAACAAGCTCTCCAGTTAGCATTGCTAAGGGCGCTAATATTTGGGACAACGGATATCCTTCTGGAGGAAACTTCTGGAGTAACTATACTGGAGTTGATAATAAAAGCGGACTGAGTCAAGATCAGCTTGGAAGCGACGGAATAGGCGACACTGCATACACAATTGACGCAAATAATACTGACCGCTATCCACTCATAGCTCCGCTTAACATGTTTGATGCTGGCGTTTGGAACAGAACCGCTTACAACATCTACTTGATTAGCAATTCAACAATCTCAAACTTCCAACTAAACACTCTCCAAAAAACTATAAGCTTCAAAGTTACAGGCCCAAACAGCACTGCGGGCTTCTGCAGAGTAACCATTCCAAACATTATCGCACAAGAACTATGGGAAAACAATTGCAGCATACTCGTTGATGGAAAACGAGTTGAAACAATAAATTGGACAGACATCGAAAACGCTTACATCTACTTCACTTATCAACATACCCAACATGAAATAGTAATACTCCAAACCCACACAACCTTCCTTCAAATATCCACAACCACAGGAGGCGAAACCAACCCACCTTCAGGCTCTCATGCTTACTTAGTCGGTGAAGTCGCCTCTGTTTCGGCAATACCCTACAAAAATTACATTTTCGATCATTGGCTACTTGATGGAACAAACATAGGCTCAAACAACCCGATCGAAATATTAATGGATACTAATCACACGTTAAACGCAATTTTCACCCCAATAACCCATAACCTTTCAATATCAACCACAACTGGTGGAACAACAGACCCCGCGCCGGGAACATACGCATACATAAATGGCACAGTGGTTTCAGTAACCGCGATTCCAGAGGCAAATTATGTTTTTGATTATTGGGAACTTGACGGCGTCAACGTGGGTTCAGAAAATCCCATCAATGTTCTTATGACCGCAAACCACGCGTTACACGCTGTCTTTCTGCAAGTCTACAAGCTAACGATCACCGCAACAATTGGCGGAACAACAACTCCAGCTCCAGGAACCTACAACTACACGGCTGGAACCACGCTAAACGTAACAGCAATCCCGGACATTGGCTTCTCGTTCGATTACTGGCTCCTCGACGGCAAAGTAAAAACTGAAAATCCAATAGCCCTAACCATGGATTCAAATCACACCCTGGAAGCATACTTCGTTGATGATACCCCGCCAGAAATAAGCAACCCAATGCAAGACCCTCCAGCAGACGATGTACAAATATGCCAAAACGTTACTGTCTGGGTTAATGTAACAGATCATGAAACAGGCGTGAAAAACGTAACCTTATGGTACAGCATAAACAACGGGACCACATGGACCCCCATAAACATGACAGAAATCGCACCAAACACCTACCAAGCAACAATCCCAGGGTATGACAACTGTACCTGGGTAATTTACAAGATAGTCGCCTATGACAACGCTGGAAACAACGCAACAAAAAACAACAACGGCTACAACTACAAATACCAGTTCATACCCGAATTCCCAGAAAACACACTATTGCTCTGCTCATTACTCCTAGCTACCATCACACCAATCATCATAAAGAAAATAAACTCAAAAACTAACCTCATCCCTATTTCCAAAACGAAAAAGTCGAAAACTTAAGCATAGTCTAGTTCTTGCTCTTAAATAAGCCCACCTTTCTTATTTCCCACTCCAGTTTATTGTACTGTCGTTAGAGTGTCGGTTCTGAACATGAAGCCGAAAAATGGGAGTTGTTGCGGATTTATGAAAGACAAAAACTTTTGTTGCATTTACTTCAGGTGTTCTCGCAGTATTTCAGCGATGGTCTCCGAAGGTGTCTTGTTTGCCGTATCAGCTTTTGTCTTAAGTTTAGTCATTAGATCCACGTCTAGTTCGATTTCTAATTTCCTTGTTGACAAAATATTCACCAGAATATTCACCTATTAAGCAAGATGGCCGAATATAAACCTTCTTACTATAAAAAAGTGAAACTAAACTGTTTACTTTTTCATTCATAAAAACGATTGTTTTAACATAGAAAATCACAGCTTTTCAACATTTTCCGAGTTGCAGAAAAGCTTGAAACAAGCTTTTACAAGCGAAACAGCCTTGAAAATGGCTTCGTTCAGGGGGAACCCCCCTCCCCCCTTTCGCTTTAGACCAACATCTCCTGGTTACCAACTTGTTTCTAACACCATTCGAATCTCTTTACATATTCGCCTCTCCAAAAACCGCTTTTGGAACTTTACCAATAATTTTGAATCCAAGTTTTTCATACAACCTTCACGCCGGATAATTATTCTCATAAACATCAAGCACGACCAGCTATAAACCGGTTTTCCTTGCTTCGCTGACAAGCGCTTTCACAAGCCTTGTCGTATCCCAAAGTTCCAACATGACCCATATGCCCTGCTAACTTCCCTAGTCTCCAGAACGGGGCGCATCTTCCCTAACAAGCAAGTTAATAAAATCCCAACAACTCATCCAAATCTTCCTATTTCAGAGTCCGCAGTATAACTGTTCTACCATCCTTTGCAGTAACTCTTCCACAAACAGAACATGCCATAACTCCTGCAGAAAACTTAATTAAACTTTCTCAAACAAGAGATTACAGCGAAAGCGGCCGTAGTCTAGCTTGGTTAGGACGTCAGCCTGCCACGCTGAGGACCCGGGTTCAAATCCCGGCGGCCGCACCATTGTTGGAATAAAACCTCAGCGTCATTTCCTCTTCCTTAAGAGCTTTATGCCGTTGATTTCACATACGTAATCGAACTCGGCCTCGATGAGCGATGAGAACCTACATCTTCACTGATCTTAAAAGGAAAATCCTCAGGGGGGTGGCTCAACGGAGAGATCGATTGGAAGGACGTCCGACTCAGAAAAATCCTCTCGAGGATCAGGCTTTTTAAAGACCTGTCTGGTGATGTCGAGCTTTACCTCGCTGTTAAGCGTAGACTCGCTGAACCTAAAACTACATGATCTACCAAAATAGCGTTGAACCAAAATAGCGTTGAACCTCGCCTCTTCTGGTGTAACGGATTCCATCTTTCCATAATCCTCGAGCTTCTGCACTCAGGGCAAACGAGCTTTTTGAGCTTCTTGGGAATTCTCTTGCTCGTTGTTCCAGCTTCCTTTCCCATACCATTGTTCATAAGCCCACTTACGCCACTTACGATAATCATCCTATGGGCTCTCGAAAGACTCAGGCATAAGATCATGGAAGAACGGGTAAAACAACTTTCTTATGTGTGTAAAGCCTTCCGTTACGAGCCCTTAACCCCTTCAATGAACTCGAGTATCTCCCTTCTCCTGAACGGGTTTAAAGAAATCGTCTTCCCCCTCTTGTGCACTAGAAGAAAATCTCTTCTAACAAGGTTCCTTAGGCATGATCTAATCCTCTTCCCATTTCTCCTGACTCTCCTCGAAAACCAGTTTATGAGTGTAGCCGTAGGGAAATAATGCGCTCCCCACCTACCCTTCTTAAGCAAGAACTCGAGAATAGCGGCTTTAACTTGTTCGTCGGTCAGATGAGACATAGTACACTTTTAGAACTTTAAAAGTAAAAATATAAATACTTTTTGTCCCATCAAATCTTATAGTACTATGAGAATAAAATTCAAGAACATGTGTGATGCGAATGGAAGAGGTTAGGTACAAGGATACTGGAGAATCAATCTTGGTCAAGGCGTTCGGTTACTCCCCCAAATTGAGGATAATAGATATTTTCCTGACCAATCCTTACTTCGATTTCAGTAGGGAGGAACTGGTTAAAGAGTTAGGGATGAGTAAGCAAACGCTCTACAAGAACTTCAAAGACTTAGAGGAGTTAGGAGTGATCGAAGTTTCTAGGAAAATAGGTAGGGCAACTATGTACAAGTTGAACCGCAAGCATCCACTTGTTAAACTGCTGGATCAAATGGTAACGGAAATATCCCTTCAGATAGCCGAAAAAGAAGCGGAAAAGCAAACTAAGGCTGTTCCTGTCCGTTAAAAAGGAAAGCATTTTCGCCTATATCCATCTCCTCATCTACTTCCATGTTTCTTCTCATACTCACATACTTTCTCGATACCTAAGAATTCAGATCAATGAGCATGAAAAATCTTGATCCTCTAATGTCGAAAAACAGGCACGTTTCGAGTGAGCGAAAAGAACTGAGAGGTAGAAATTTATTTCGGCTATTTTCTACTTTTACTCCTCTTCTTCCTTCTCTTTTCTCTCACTCTCATTATTACTTGTTTGCCATCTGAATCATCTAAAACGACTGAACATTATCGAGACGTTTTCTGCAATTTTTAGAATAATTCCTCCAAACGTCCACGTACGATCCACATCTTTCACAAGTGGGCCTTCCGTTCTGCCAGAGACTATAGCGTTAAGCTCTACTTTTACTATCGCGGGAGCCCCTGCTGAAGCTACAGCTCCGACACCCAGCACCCCAAATGCTATACCCCCTAGTACTTTAGCTCCTTCTGACTCACATAGAGAAATTGAGGTTCGCTTTCGAGATATCCCAGACAGAAACATAATAGATATCTGTGATGAGGCTTTCAAGGAGATCAGAGAGATATTTTTGAAGAAGCATTAAGACTTTTTGCTACATAAATAAAAGGGGATTTTGCGGGGGGATATCTCCAAGCGTTGGTGTTACGGGTTCAAATCCCGGCGGCTGCATCACATCTCCGCTTTTCGGAAAAGGGCTTTCATTAGTAAAAACGTTTTTTGTTGTTTTGCGTTTGTTTTACGGTTGTAAAAAATCTTTTGAACCACTCTATTTCTTTCCACCTCGCTACGACAAATAATTTTGTTTTACAAAAAGAGTCATTGAAGAGATAATTGTTTAACTATGTGCCTCTTATTATTGAAAACTCCCTTGGACTTTAAGAAGAGTTCGAGATACGTTGGCTTATAGATTATTTATATTGTAACAGCATACTAGAAATGGTTGACGACATGGAAAGCGAATATGAAACGATAGAACTGGAAATTCGTGATTATGTATCTCCTGAATGTTCTTGCAAGATAGAGGATATGGTGAACGCTATTGAACATGTTGTTGACTCCACTTTTGATCCGGTGAACAATCTACTGAAAGTTAAAGTCCACAAGGGTATGGTCACCGCTAAGGAAATAATAGAGGAATTAAAACGATGCGCAATTCGTTGCGAGGAGCGCAAGCTTGTCCATGAAAAGGCTCGCATGGAACATGAAGCCGTAAAAATGAAGAAACCCGGCGCACATGATCACCATGCTATGATGGAGGCTGAGATGAAAAGACATTTTCTGGTCGCCGCAATTTTCACAATTCCTGTTTTGATTCTGTCACCATCCATCCAAGAATGGGTTGGATATACCCTGCCTCCATTTGTTGGCTTAGACATTCTACTCGTTCTCGTAGCTTCAGTTGTGGTTTTGTATGGAGGCTCCGTTTTCTATAAGGGCTCAATCAGATCCCTAAGGATGCATACTTTAGACATGAATGTTTTGGTAACCATTGCACTCTTGTCGGGATATTTATACAGTATAGGCGCTACCTTCCTTTATGAAGCTCCGGATTTCTACTGGGAAATCAGCACTCTAGCTGCTTTTCTTCTTTTTGGGCATTGGATGGAAATGAAAGCTGCGAGGAGCGCGGCGGGAGCCCTGAAAGAGCTTGTAAAACTAATTCCACCCACTGCTAATCTAATTAGAAATGGTGAAGTTGTTGAGGTGCCTACTTCTGAGCTTAAAGTAGGTGACATTCTTCTTGTTAAGCCCGGTGGAAAAATTCCAATAGACGGTATAGTAATAGAAGGTGAGACATCTGTTAATGAAGCCATGGTTACTGGAGAGTCGAAGCCAGTTGCCAAAAAGAAGGGTGACGAGGTCATTGGAGGAACGATAAACGTTGAAGGCGCCATTCGGGTTCGAGTTGCTAAAACAGGTGAAGAAACAGCCATTGCCCAAATCATTAAGCTTGTTGAACAGGCCATGACTTCTAAGCCTCAATCCCAGAAGCTTGCCGACAGAGCAGCCAATTATCTAACTTTAATCGCAATTTTCGTAGGCGGAGGAACTTTCATTTTCTGGTTCGGAATAGGCGCCGGCAGCCTTTTCGCCTTAACACTTGCCATCACAGTTATAGTCATCACTTGCCCGCATGCTCTGGGCTTAGCTATTCCCGCAGTCACATCGATATCCACCACTATGGCTGCAAAAAATGGAATACTCGTTAAGAACGCTAACGCACTTGAAATTGCAAAAACAATCGACATTGTAGTATTCGATAAAACTGGAACCCTGACAAAAGGGGAATTCGGCGTCACAGATATTGTTAAGCTGAGAAACTGGGATGAGGAAAAAATTCTGGAAACAGCTGCTGCTATAGAGGTTAATTCAGAACATGTTATAGGAAAAGGAATAGTCAAAAAGGCGCAAGAAGAAGGCTTGCGAAGTAAAAAAGCTGAGAAGTTTATGGCTATTCCGGGAAAAGGCGCCAAGGCGATTGTTGGCAAGGACGAGGTTTATATAGGCAATGCAAACCTTATGAGAGATCTAAAGATAAACCTTGAAGAATACGAAGATGTTGTTTCAAAGCTTTCATCACAAGGAAAAACAGTTGTTTACGTTGCGACGAACAAGGGTCTTCAAGGTTTAATCGCTCTAGCAGACCTGATAAGGGAAGAATCCAGGGAAGCCGTTAACACTCTAAAAGAACTTGGCGTAGAAGTAGCCATGCTTACTGGCGACAACAAACAGACAGCAGCTTATGTTGCTAAAGAGTTAGGCTTGGACACTTTCTTTGCAGAGGTTCTTCCAGAACAAAAAGCAAACACAATAAAGGCACTACAAGATCAAGGTAAAAAACCTGCAATGGTTGGCGACGGCATAAACGACGCGCCGGCGCTTGTGCAAGCAAATGTTGGAATAGCAATCGGAGCAGGCACAGATGTTGCAGTAGAATCGGCAGACGTTGTTCTAATTAAGAATGACCCAAGAGACGTTTCAAAGCTCATCAGCCTCAGCAAGAAAACCATGCGAAAAATGAACGAAAATCTGGTATGGGCAACCGGCTACAACGTAGTGGCAATCCCCGCAGCCGCTGGCATACTTGTTCCCTTTGGAATAGTTTTGAGACCTGAGTTTGCCGCTGCAACCATGTCTCTAAGCTCCATAAGCGTGATCGTCAACGCTCTCCTACTGAAAAGAGCAAAAATCTAGACCCTATGAAGAAGAGGGGTAACTAGAGATAAAAGCAAAGTTAGTGTTGCTACGAAACTGCAAAATTTAGATGATTGGAAAAATTTCTCCAATAACTCTTGGAAGTTCACACAGATTTTTAACCGTACAATCAGAAGCTGTTTTTAACATGGAAACATTGTAAAATTGTGATGGAACAAATATGGTTTTCATTCCGAGTTTTTTCGCGCCTTCTATGTCCTCCCTTGGGCTATCACCGACAAATACCGTTTCTTCAGGCTTTACTTTAAGGCTTGTTAACGCTTTTTGGAAAATTTTCGGGTGGGGTTTACGCCATCCCACAGCATGGGAAACAAGAATTATGCCAAAAAACTCGGCTAATTTCAACTTTCTTAAGGCAGCATATATTACTGGTGCATAGGTAAAGTTTGAGATCAACCCAAGCCTATAACGGGAAGAAGCCCATTTTAAGACTTTTTTGGCACATTTCCTTGTTTTCAAGGATTCCAAATAATCTTGGAAAAAGGCATTTACCGCCTGTTTGATTCGCTTGTCTTCTGATGTAGTCTCATATCCTAGTTTGTTTAAGGCTTCAGAAATCCACACAGCATTAGTTACTTCCACAAGTTTTCCATAACGTATCTCCCTATACCTCAAATGCGCCTCCTTATAAACTTCCAAAAAACTGGCAGAATCAACGTTGAATCCAGCCTCAACAATGCTCTTGCAAAGCTTTCGAATAGAATCCTCATAGGAATATCCCACAACTTTAACCAAAGTTCCTATGAAATCAAAGATTATGGCCTTAACTGACAATCCTTTACTCCCCGACGCGATTCTTCCTATCGTAACTACGAAACCCCTTTTATCCGTTTCCAGCAAGATTTTATTAAAGAGCTGTTAAGCTATTAAAATAAACAGAGCCGGGATGGCAGAGCGGATAATGCGCAGGCCTTGAGACTAAAAGATAACGCTTCCTCGCAAGCGAGCCTGTGGCCCTTGCGGGCCGCGTGGGTTCGAATCCCACTCCCGGCGCCAAAACATCAGAAACGTGCGAAGTGGAAACAATTGAACTAGGTTGCTATGCCTTTTGCCTTCACAGTTCATACACAAATAGCCTTTGGCGCTAGAATCCATTCTCTGAGAACAGCTTTAAAATGGTTGTGTCGTTAGTGAGCTCTACAAGGCTGTTCTTGAAATCTTCTAAGCTATAAATAGGATAACCATACATGCCAACTTCGCTCGGATGCAATCTGTCAACTGCATATTTAAAGATTCTTGGTCCATAATTCAGATCAATTGTGTATAGAATCTTTGAGGCTGCGTAAAAAGTATTGGGTTGACTCAAGCTAGCATTATTTATTTCATTAAGAAATCTCTCTCTTCCCTCTATTCTTGAGTAGTTATAAGGTTGAGGCCAAACATCGTCGCCTAGATCATGGTATACTTCTGAAACGATTCTGAACCCTGCTGCATAGTTTGCCCATCCCTCATTAAAAATGTTGTTATCCGTCATAAACATTATGTGCCCTATCTCGTGGATGAAACCATAAACATGATGCAGATGAGACTTGGTTGGCTCTTCTAAATCTTTAATCGAC
This sequence comes from Candidatus Bathyarchaeota archaeon UBA233, assembly GCA_002507245.1. Lineage (GTDB taxonomy): Archaea > Thermoproteota > Bathyarchaeia > Bathyarchaeales > UBA233 > UBA233. Next base: position 1,815 of record DAZI01000084.1, on the reverse strand, counting down.
TGTATATAAAGATAAACCCTGTAATTTGCGGGGGTTGTGGAGAGACTACGTTTCGATGCATTTGTGTAAATGAAAACATGTATGTTCGGGCTACTCATTCCAAATACTCTGGTGTATTTCAACAAAGCTGTGTGGCATACCTTTAGTATGGCCGTAGCATATTCTTGAAATCCAGCTGGGTGTGTAATTAGAATCTGCGGGACTTCGGTGGATATGGCAGATGGTGATGGTGGATGGCCAGAGTGGTCAAAGAGACGCAAACTAACATAAGTTTGGTTAAGTAGTTTGTATTCTTCGTCAAGCTGTTCGTAGGTTTGGCGTAGTTGATTATACCTAATATGATAGAATACTGCTGTACTCCCCAAAGCCACGTAAGAAGCTGTCAGCATACAAATGAGTATTACACTTCTCCATTCAAAATTCATTTTCTTCAGAATTCCTCACCCCCTCATAAAGTTCACTTCACGGTAGTTATCTTTGCATTAACATGAAATATAAACATATTATGGAATCTACCCAGCACTTATTTTTGTAGATCTTTCCATAAAAGGAGAAAAGGTTAGAGGAATAATTGCTGAAAACAGAAAGGGTGAGTATTTTTACTACGCATTGTTTGAAGCTGAAATTTAAAAGTTTTAGTCAAAGGAAAGCCTACTAGAGAAACTTTAAAAGAAAACGGGTATCACGGTAACTTTGCTTGGAACACAAAACATATACAACGCATAGTTTTTCCAAGAGGAGGATGGAAAATTTTGTCTGTGATTCCAAACGGCTATGTGTTAGAAACTTTTAAAGGCTTACCTTCAATCAAGTGGGATAGAGACGGAAAATTTTGGGGGAACATCCAAGTAAAGGTCAAAAGAAGATAAATTAGCTAACTAAGGTAGTAGACTATTGTACTAAAAACTAACCTGAAGAAACAGTAATATCTTCCATAATTGTCACCTTAAGAGGATTTAAGCAGATGCATAATTTTCCCAAGAAGGAAAAATGTCTATGTATTTTTCCCCCGACATTATCGGATGAATAGTATATATTAATTGAAGTAGGAGGTGAAAAGATGAAAAAGTTGGTTATTTCATTTGTATTGATGCTTGCTTTTACATCTGGGTTGATCCTAACTGCTTCGGCAAGACCTGATGAGACGCTTAAATGTGAATTATTCATTGAGCTCAATTGGGATTGGGTTGGGTTCGGAGGCACGTCGCCGTACACGTGGGTTGGAACAGTTTGGGGAGACCTCGATGGGGATCTATACATCACTCTAGTAGACGCCAGTTTTCGAGGAAAAACAGAACATTTCTCTGAAACATGGATTATCGTAACAGATGATGGGGTATTGGAAGGGTATGACAACGGTGTTTGGCGTTTTGTCAACTTCAAGTGGACAGCTAACGGCAAAGTAACAGGCGCAACTGGTGAATTATCGTATCTGATTGGCTATAATATGCATTATAGCGGTGTGACCACTGAATTTCCGGTTCCCTTTGGCACTCCTGTAAATGGCACAGGTACATTGATTCTATCTTCCGATTTCTAATACCTCCACGACGATCAGCGGACTATACCCAATTAATTACCTGCTAAACATAAAGCTAGGCTTCTATGTAACTATAGCATTTGATACGTAAATACGCATGATAATAGACCTCGAAAAACTAATAATTATCTAATATCCTCTCCTTTTTTATCAAAAGTTTCAGCCATAATCTCAACTAAGTTCAAAAGACTGTTTTACAGCAAATTTTGCTGGTCTCTCTTTTGACGCATAAGTTGATGCTAATTCTCAACCATCAACTTTAAACCGACAACCAA
>DAZI01000006.1 GCA_002507245.1 Candidatus Bathyarchaeota archaeon UBA233 | reverse complement strand
CTACAGGATCTGCTGGACGCGGGCTTAATTGAACGTGTTGAAGACCAAGCTAGCAATCCGGGCATTCCTCTTTATAGAACGACAGAAAAGGGTAAAGAACTATTAACCGTTCTTCGAAAAGCAGATGAGTTCATATCTATTTAACAGTGTTAATGGCTATTTCCCTTAACTTAGCATCTATCTTCAATTCTAGTTCCAGACTTCTGTCGGTGAGGTTTGTTATACTAGTGTTTTGAATTACAATGGTTTTTTCCGGTGGAACTATTATGGTCCCTATAGCAGTTCTGTCTAATCCCTCTAGATCTGGTTCTCCCTCATCTATTAGTAACGTTTTCCACTTCTGCTTAATTCTCACCGTGGCTCTTTCCTTGTTGTATTGGAGTATGTCTACGCTTGCCAGGAAGCGTGCTATATCTCGTAGATATTCTTCGGAAACACTGAGTGTGTCTGCGATCGTTGAAAGGTCATGCCACTCGCCGTTCTCTAATACGCGTAATAGGTTTTCAAGTTTGGACAAATGTTTCTCTCCCAGCTAAGCCTTACTAGTAGTGTGGGCATTCAAGTATTTATGCAGAGTAGAATATTAATACAGCTTTCAATTCTACCATTTTGTTGCCAGTTTTCTTGGTGTTTTTATGGAAATCTTCTGGAATATATGTAATAAAGTTCTAGAACATTGGTCTTTATTTTTCTTTCCTACTCCTTTTTAAATGGGCTCGCCACTAATTAGATAGGCTGGGAGAAAAGGAGAAGTGTGAAACTGAGCGATAAACCAAGCGATTCTCATCCGCTCCCCTCAGGGAGGGATTGCCTAGCGTTCTCTAGTGTCGAACACTGGCGAGAATTCGTAAAGTTTCTAAAACTGCAATGGAAACAGATGTGGAGAGAACGAATAGATGACAAGTTTTTGGCCGAAGGAATCGCCAACAAGGATTATTCTCTATTATTCGTTGATCAAGGGACAATAATTATTGCCACAAGAGACTACAAGCCATTGAACTTCAAAGAGATCGTGGAATCTTATAAAGTACCTTATATGGAAAAGGTTATTCAACCGCATCCCTCTGTGGGCGGATGGGGAAAATTTATTAGGACAATGATCAGGAATCAAAAAATCCAGAAACAAAATAGGCGTCAACAAGCTTTCGAATATAAAAGAGAGAAGCAGCAACTGAAGAAAGGTGGAAGAGGCTGGCTTCATTTGGATCTTTAACAAAAATGTCTTTATTTTAACAGGAACTATTTTGTGGAATGTGGTATGGGTAGTTATAGGAGCAGACTGGATATCGTAGCAGATATATTGCATGTTGTAAGTCGAGGTGCTAAGAAAACGCAGATTATGTATCAAGCTAATCTAAGTTATAAGCTCCTAAACAAATATTTAACTGAGATTATACGGGCATATCTCATCCGTTTTGAACGTAAAGATCGATGTTATGTACTTACCAATAAAGGTGAAGAGTTCTTGAAAAAATACAAGGAATATTCACGGCGTAATAAGAATATCGAAAAACAGCTTAACAAGATAAGAAACCAAAGGAAAGTCTTGGAAGAAATGATTAAAAGCAGCAAAGCGGTTGCAGCCAGTATTGTTGAACTCTGAATGGCATAAGAAGGATAAAAAAATTGAGCGTAAATAAAACTGTAAAGTTGTTGCTTTTTTATTATGTTTTCCTTTTTGTTCTCGTAACTCATGTGCATGCAACTAGCCATGTTATACAAGAGGCTGAAAACAGTGTCGTTGATGCCTTTAAAGCTGTTTATGATGCTGAAAGAGGCGGTGTTCAAGTTTCTGATTTATTAGTTCAACTGAACAATGCAACAAACTACATTTCTGAGGCTTTGGCTCTTTATCGGACTGGTGATACTATAGGTGCTATTGCCGCAGCGAAGGTTTCCAAGAAGATTGCTGAAAAAGTTGAGAGCGACGCCATTTATGAGCTGATGTTGTTGAATCAGCAAAAAGTCGTAAGCTTCCAACTGACGATTTATTATTCTACAGCAGCAATTACGGGAATAATTCTTGGCACATTATTTTTTTGGTATTTCTGCAGAAGAAAATATCTAGGAAAGTCTAATCGAAACATTCAAACTTACAAAAAAGCCACAATAACCGTTTCTTTTATACTTGTCTTAGTTGCAACCTATCCATTAATCAGCCTATTCATTTCCCTACCAAGAACAAATGAACGCTTTACTGAATTGTGGATTCTAGATTCCGATCATAGGACTGAAAATTATCCTTTCAACATAACCGTTAACGCCGAAAATAAGGTTTATGTAAGTGTAAAGAATCACATGGGAGAACCTGCCTATTATGTGATTTACGTTAAGTTCTGTAATTCAACCCAATCTGAGCCAACTCGAGAAAAACCTAGTTCAATGTCTCATCTTTACGAATATAGGTTTGTTTTAAATGATGAGGAAATGTGGGAGGTTCCTTTTACTTTTATGGTTCATTCGGCCTTAATAGATGAAAATAACTGTACGATTGAAGCTCTTTCTCTAAATGGTAAAGTATTTAATGTTTCATGCACATCTACTTGGGATAATCAGCGAAGAGGGTTTTTTTACCGTTTATTTTTTGAACTTTGGATATATAATGCATCGCAGGGGAGCATAGAATATCATAATCGATTTGTCAGATTATGGCTTAACATGACGGGATAAATGTTGATATATGAAAAAAGGTACGTAGTCAGAAATTTTGTACATGGTGATGAGGCGGCAATTATTAAACTTTTTAATGAAGTTTATAAAAAATATGGGGGGTTTATTCCTAGGACAGTTGATTATTGGCGTTGGTGTTGTTTAGAGAGACCTGACGTTGAAGAGAATGGAATTTTTCTTGTTTTTGA
>DAZI01000039.1 GCA_002507245.1 Candidatus Bathyarchaeota archaeon UBA233 | reverse complement strand
TACCAGTGAACTTAAAAAATCCTCAGCTCTACATTCTGGTTTTCAGAAATCATCCTATAAGCCGCTACCAATTATTGATGAAATAACGGTTGCTATTACAATAATCACTATTGTTTCTGGAAGGATCACTTTCCAGGATACCTGCGCTTTTTTAGCACGATAGCGAACGAGGAAGACGGTTGTCATAACTCCGATTATGCCAAGTGATACGATGACGTTGAGGGGATTTGGTAGGCTCAAGAAAGCAACTATTGGTATAATGCCTGCCATAAAAGTGGTAAAACCACAAATTGAAGCCGACAAGAGATTTGACTTGGTTATTTCCCTTCTCAGAATAGCAAACAAGTGTTTAGCAAGTCTTAACGATCTCACCCGCTCTTTTTTATCAGGAATATCACTTAGGCTATGGTCTATCAAAGTCTTAAGAGTAAGGATGTTCGCCATATCCTCAGTCTTTCCACCCAGCATAAAGCTTGAGAAATTCGTTATGGATACCGCTGCCAAACTCAGAATCGCAGCAAACAATGCTATTTCCATTTTCAAACCCGCTAAGAAGGCGGATAGGATAACCACAAGGCCAGTAATGGAGCCATCGGTCAATCCGGCCACTACCTCAAATACTGGATCTCTTTTTATCAACAAATTCTTCCATTCTTTACCTAGCCGAATGCCCTGACGTGTCAGTTTAAAGTTACCATCTTTTTTGACCAAAAGTCCCTCAGACACCATCTCCTCCAACGCTTCATCAAGATCGTCCATCCTAATAGAAGCGCCGTTCGCCAAATACTCCTCTACCTTTTTCTTAAGCAGCGGCTTTGTGAGGCGATCCTCTTTCCTGAAGCTTAGCAAGACGATTACTCTTAAAATATCAGGTAATTCTTGTATTTCAAACGACAAGTTAAATCAGTCACCCTATGATGAGGAACTTTATGTTCTTTTTCATCTGTTGGCATCTCTTCAGCCATAGGAAGGGCGGATATCATAACTCCTACTCTAATTACAGAATCGTGTTAATATAAAGTTTTAGGATTCTTACTAAAGATATTCACTACGACAATATGCAAAACAAACTTGCCATTTTGCCCCTAAACCAATCCATCGAATAAAAACAGAGAAGACTCCATAATCAAAGCTATGCATCGTTAAACTTTGTGGGCATTCAACTCGATTATCCTCATCAAAAAGATCGAATGGCGAGACAGTTGGGAAAGCGGAACAAGAACCTACGTCCAATCTTAAGTATATGCACTAAAACTCGATTACCGTTTTACTACCTTCCTCAAGGAAATCAGATGGAGCTACCTTAGGTTTGCCTCCATAGAACTTCTGAAAAATCGCCGTAGCCAACAACGCGTACCTACATGTTTGCCCCTTAAGAAAAGGCTTCAAACAATGGTGAAGTCTCTTAGCATAAACACATCTATCAATGTGCAATATGCACTTATTCGAGTCAAGCTTTTCAAACCGAACTTCCTTCACTAAACCCGAATCTATCAGCAACTTTGAAAACTCCCTTAAAGCCCCTTCAACAGTTTCACCTTCAACCAAATGAATATCTTCATTTTCCAGAACTTTCCTCAAAGCACTAAACGTGGGATGTTCAAAGATCGCAGCACCTGTCCCCAAAATATCTTTAATAATTCCCTTATAAATGAACAACAATATGTGAAACAAAATTTCAACATCCAACAGTTTATCGAACCTATACCTCTCCAACTTTCCATCCCTTCATTTCCTCGAGAGTAAAATTGATTTTTCTTAAGTCTTAATATCGTTTATCTTCCAAACTGAATAATTCCATCTATAACTACATGATTTTAGTAAAACGCTAAAAGTATTAGTGGCCACTCCCTTATTAGAAAAGTTCAAGCAACAGTGGTTCTTCTCCATTATTGCAGAGAGGAAGGAGTACCTCTTACACAATATCCTCCCGTTTATTTAGAAACAAGTGGGATGTATATCCACTAATATTCACCTTGTAATAGCGAAAACACCTAATCGCGTCTATTCGGTCAGATTTTCCCTTTTTCGACTATAATACCTCACTAAAAACGTGAAAGAATACATCCTCAGATATAAAGAAACGAGAAAGAGATAGTGAAGAACCTCAAATTAAAGTGCATATAGGTTGTTCAATTCTCATGTATAGAAATGCCTGAATCACAAAACCAGCTGATTATTTAAAATATTAGACAGTGTTTTCTTGCAAGTCCCATGATCATATTAATGGTTTGATTTTTGTAATTACATTTGGTGCAAGAACTCCAGCAAATCCTCCTAAGATCATGTGTATCATCATAAAACTGTAAAGGAAGAAGATTGGTGAATATGCCCAATTTAAGAAGATCATAAAACTCCAGTATAAAACAAGGTCTCCTGGAATATTATAAAGCAACCCAATAACCGTTGTGGTTAATCTTGACTCGCTAGGTTTCTTATCGGCTAAATACAAAATGCCATCGACTACTATCCCTCCTAAACACCATGCTGGCACAACCATCCAAACTATTGGTGGGCCTCCTGGAAGAAATATGGATAAGGTTCCGCTTACAAACTGAGTGAAAGTTGCAGCTCCGAATTTTCCAACGATCTCTGCTATTATTAGGACGAGTATTGTGCTGATCGGGATAGCTATAACTGCGTATAGGCCTGGAAGTGGAGCTGGAATAACAGCTGTTGTTAATGTCGTTAATGAAGATACACAGCCTAGAACTGTCATTATAGCAACTTCTCGTGCTGAAAAGTAACGTTTTCTCATAACTCACATCTCTCTTATGAGGGTCCAGTTTTTAACATATACCTTCTCTGGATTCCTCTACCATCTAGAATGTAATAGGCAGCTCCAGCGCATTCTATGCATAGCTGTTGCTCTTTTTGCATGATGGGTTTGTATGTTTTCTCTCCGCAAACTGGGCATATAATTGATTTGAATATGGGAGTGTATTCTGGAACATCAATTTTTAATCGACTTATCTTAAACATAATGCCTGCAGGTTTCATCAACTCATTAAAAGCCATCTCTACGAAAAGCCTCATCATTCTCTCCCGTTGCTCTTTTGTTACCTGTTCCTTTTGAACAACTATTTTCTCCCATAAACTGTTGGCTTCTTGATACTCCGCCTCAATAGATTCTTCATATTCTGGATTTAGAGCAATTCTTATAGCTGTTCCATCTCTTCTGGCTACGGTTACAACCGTTTTACCAACATCCTTGTAAATGAGCCCATTATTCCCAAAAGTACAACCTGTTACCAGTTGAACGCCATCGCTGAAGCAGTTATTTGTTTCAACGATAGCTATTAACTCCTCCATCCCGCTGCTCTTTACTCTTAATTCTTTCATTGCAATGTAACCTGCTTTAACTCCATAAGCTAAATAACTACAGAGATGCCCATGAAATTCCGCAGCTTTCCTTAAAAGAGCTTCCAAATCATTCTTTTCTATGAATCGCTCTATCTCTTCCCTCGGATTCTTCATTTCACTCACTATCCGAAATTAATGGTAATACTATTCTTATAATAAGTAATACTAAAATCTTTTGCTAACATCGCCAGTTGTTCACGATATTCTATACCTCAAATTGTCTTCATAACGCAGAAAATACTATCTGCAATCCTTGCCCCCCACGGGGGGCTTCCAATTCCTTCCCGAGATTGCACCTAACTCCCACGTTGCTGAACAGCTACTGTTTGAATTAAAATCTATTATAATCAACAGAACCTTTTTATGTAAGAAGTTGTAAGTAAGGTCGTCACATCTTAAAACATGCATAGATCAAGAGGCTTTTGAAGGCTTCCGAAAAAATACGTGCAAATTTTGTGACAGGAGAGAATAATAAATGAATATACAACACTTTGAAGATTTACCCTTAAGCCTAGAAGTAATGAAAAGTATTAAGGAACTTGGCTTCATTAGGCCTTCTCCAATCCAAGCACAAGCGATAATTCCAATGCTTGAAGGCAAAGATGTGATTGGGCAGGCACAAACCGGGACTGGCAAAACTGCCGCTTTTGGAATTCCTATGATTGAACGGCTAAATCCGGAAGGCAATAGCGTTCAAGGACTAATCTTGGAGCCAACACGAGAACTCGCCATACAAGTTGCAGAACATATAAGTCAACTCAGCAAGTATACACCTTTCAAAATCTTGCCAATTTACGGCGGAGAACCTATCCAAAAACAAATACGCAACTTGAATCAAGGAGTCCACATCGTCGTGGGCACACCAGGACGCATAATAGATCATTTGAAACGAAGAACACTGAACTTAGCATCAGTAAAAATCGTCGTTCTCGATGAGGCCGATAGGATGCTTGACATGGGGTTCATACACGACATAGAGTACATCCTTTCAAAAGCCCCTATGAACCGACAAACAAGCCTATTCTCAGCTACTATAGATGATTCAGTAATGAACATATGCAACAACTATATGAAAAATCCTGAAAAAATATTTGTAAGCAAAGACGAAATAGCCCTTACTCAAATAAACCAGTATTATCTGGTTGTAAACCCTAAAAACAAGTTTGAAGTTTTATGCAGCATTTTAGATGAAAATCATATAAAACGCGCCATAATCTTCTGCAAAACACGTAGAGGAACAAGTAGACTAGCTAACATGCTAAGCGCAAGAGGGTACGACGCAAAACCCTTTCACGCTGGTTTCACACAATCTCAACGAAACCTAGTTGTCAATTCTTTCCGAAAACGAAGAATAAAACTGCTAGTCGCAACAGATGTGGCTTCAAGAGGACTAGATATCCAAGAAATAACCCACATAATAAACTATGATATCCCACTTAACGCACTAGTCTACTTCCACAGAATTGGGCGAACCGCCCGAATGGGACGCGGAGGAACAGCAATATCTCTCGTAGGCTATGGAGAACTACCACAATTCAACAATATAAAAACCCTAACAAAAACCACAATAGAAGAATTGGAGTCAATGCACCTCGTCATCTAATAGCCTTTCCTCTGACATAACGTGAAGGAAACTAAAGAAGATGCAATTTCTCATATCTATACCTCTTTTACCTCTTTCCCCAGTTTTTGCGATTTTCATCGAATGTCTTAATAATATTATTTCAATAAGTTGAAGAGTGGTGAGCTTAATGGTAAAGGCAATTACAGAAACAAATCTACGCAGCGCTTATGCAGGTGAAAGCCAAGCCCACATGAGATATGCAATTTTCTCAGAAAGAGCAAAAAAAGAAGGTTACCCTAATGTGGCTGGACTTTTCAAGGCTATATCCCATGCTGAAAAGGTTCACGCCTCAAATCATTACAAAAACATAGTGACAAAAGGCGATGCTCTTACCGTTTCTGCGGCTATTTTTGGCACTCGAAATGTTTCTGAAGATCTACAAGCAGCAATCGATGGTGAAAACTTTGAAGTTAACGAAATGTATCCGGCATATATCGCTGTGGCTCAACGACAAGAAGAAAGAGCTGCTGAAATCAGTTTTAAATGGGCTCTAGAAGCGGAAAAGATCCATGCTGGACTATTTCAAAAGGCCAAACAGTCAGTAGATCAAGGAAAAGATGCTGATCTAGGGTCCATTCAAATATGCAATGTCTGCGGGTACACGACTGAAGGGGAAGCTCCAGAGAAATGTCCTATATGTGGTGCCCCAAAAGAAAAGTTTAGAACTTTCTAGCTTCTTCAACCAAGCAGAAACTAGTCCAATCTCTCTTTTTCTAGTTTCTTGATTTGTGCCACTGCACTTGCATAAAGGTTAGTTTTAATGTTCAGCGTTATTTTGCTGGGGCGTAATAACATCTTTTGGGAGATGTTACCTTTCCTTTCTTCTTCAAGTTCTTTATGATTTTGGAAACCTCATCTTTGGGCAAGTTAGCCATCTTCGCAACTTCCCCAGGTCTAACTGGTTTCCCAGCTTTTTCCATAGCTTCTAAAACTATCTTCTCCTTGTCCTCCATTTCCATCACAACTAATAGCTGAAATTCATGAGTTATATATGTCTTGCGACTTTTCCCAAATTTGGCCTCTACGGTAAAGGGCGATGAATTTACTGCATACATACCGAAATTAAAATAAACAATACCTCAGATTAGGGATAACGTTGAGATGAGTTTAAATGCCTAAGGTTGAAGTTGACTGGAGTAAATGCAATGGCGACGGAGTATGCATTGAAGTCTGCCCAGTAGATGTTTTTGAGCTTCAAAACATGCCTGACTACCCGGATACTCCAAAATCGGTTCCCGTAAGAAAGGAAGATTGCATTCTCTGCATGGCTTGTGTTACCTCCTGCCCCACCGAAGCCATAACCGTGGAAGAAGAGTAAATTCATACTATATATCTATCAGTCTTCTCGAAGTCTTTAATTATCTCAATTACCCGTTGTGGAGGATCGACATTTTCCAATGGTATTCCTTTAAGAAGCACCCAAGGGCTCTTCTTAGCTATTTCCGTCGCAATGTGTTCCTCACCAAAGCATTTCTTCGATACCTCATAAGCCATTCTCCTAACTCTAAGTTCGGAAAACTGCCCTAAGGCATGTAGATACTCGTGAAGCAGCAGATTATAAATTAAAGCATTAACCACCCGCTTCGATTTAATAGTAGCCTCGACTATCTGAACTAATTGCCTGTTTAAGACAATATTATTTGTTCCAACTGGATGATAGGCGCCAACGTGAATGGGCAAGGTGTCTAGAAACAGCATCATTCCTTGTCTACGAGTGTTCAAGGCAAACTCTACACTAGCTTTAACCACATCCCATATTTCCCCATAACTTTGCGCCCGTTCTAAACGATTGCGAAAATCTATAACTGAAAACTTCTCTTCACTCATTCTACAGCCTTCTCTTCACTAATTAAATTATGACTTATGTCCAATATTAAAAGTACGGAATATGCCAAAAAAGATTGAAAAGGCGTTCTTCGATAACTCTAACTAAAAACTAAAAGTGGAAAATGGTTGTAGTTATCCCATTGTTCTACATGCACAATTTTCTAATTGATTAACCTCTAACCTTTAGCCTTTTCTCTAAATCCTTTAAACTCCTACGCCATGTTTTCCATGATTTCGGTTATGTCTACATTTCCTATAGAAATTTTTGTTAATGGGGCTTTTAGATGTGGAAGCTGGTCTAGATAAGTAGGTCTTTCCTCCTTATAGAAGATCCCAACCGGTATACGATCACCCCATTCTAAGCTCTTCTCTAAGGCTTTCCACTTGTCTGTATAATCGTGACCCTCGTCTTCTAGTTTATAGATCCTCTTGCGGAACCACTCATAGGTATTCAGGTAGTTGAAGGTTACGCATGGCTGGAAGACATCTATGTAACTAAACCCTCTATGCTTAATAGCCTGCACAATAAGGTTTTGGAGATGTTTAGGGTCTCCCGCAAACCCACGGGCAACGAAAGTTGCATGACTAACAATCGCATTAGCTATCGGGTTTAATGGCGGTGAAATGGATCCAAAAGGTGTTGACTTTGTTTTGAACCCAGGCTGACTTGTAGAAGTTGTCTGTCCAGTAGTCAAGCCTAGAACCATGTTGTTATGAACTATCAAAGTGATATCTACATTCCTACGAGCAGCATGACAGAAGTGATCCCAACCCTCGTCATAGCAATCTGCATCTCCTGCAAATCCCACTACGGTTAATTCAGAATTGGCAAGTTTTATGCCTGTTGCCAAAGGTAAAACCCTGCCGTGGATGCCGTGAAACCCATTAATGTTAACATAGTCAACTATTTTCCCATGACAACCTATACCTGAAACCATAACAACTTGTTTCCGTTCCAAACCAAGATCTACAAGTGCGCTTTTGAACGCAGAAAGGATACCAAAATTGCCGCAACCTGGGCACCAGACAATCTTTATAGGCGTCCCAAGCTCCTTCAATATAACCATCTTTACATAACCTCCTTAATTCTTCTAGAGAGATATCCTGGATTGAAGGGTCTCCCGTCATACTTGAGAATCTTGTGGTCCACATCCCTCAATGTGTATTCCCGAATGAGGCTTGAAAGCTGAGAAGTTTTATTGTTCTCAATTATTATCGTCTTCTTTGCAGTGTCCAGAACCTTTTCAACCTTATTTTTTGGAAATGGTTGCAAATATAGGACTTGTAGATAATTTACCACAATGTTTTCGCGGCTGAGAATTTTTAAAGCTTCCATTATCGGTCCTTTAGTAGAGCCCCATGAGATTAGAGTTGCCATTGCCTCTTTAGAACCGTAAAATTTTATCATAGCTAGGTTTCTTTCCTCGATTTCTTTAGTTAGGAATGCAAGTTTTCTCATTCTTTTATCCATCATCTCTGTTGTGATTTCCGGGTCTTCAGTTGTAAATCCATACTCATCATGTTCGTTTGCGCTTGTTCGAACGATGGCTCCCTTTGTTAGTGGAAGTGCTCTTGGGGAAACTCCTGTTTCCGTTAACTTGTGTCTTTTATACCTTTCCTCTCCTTCATATCTTTCCGTGATCAAGGTGCCCCGTTCAATTTTAATCAGGGTTATGTCAAAAGCTTCTACTGATCTTTGACTTTCAAGAAGATACTTGTCTGTCAACAGAATTACTGGAAGCTGGTATTTTTCTGCCAAGTTAAATGCTCGCATCGTTTCGTAAAAGCATTCTTCAATATCTCCAGGTGCTATGACGATTCTTGGAAATTCGCCTTGCGAAGCGTGGAGGATGAATCTTAAGTCTCCTTGAGCTGAATGGGTTGGCAATCCTGTGCTTGGGCCTGGCCTTTGAGCTACGTTGATAACCAGCGGTGTTTCCGTCATTCCAGCCATTCCTAATCCTTCACTCATAAGACAGAATCCTCCACCTGAGGTCGCTGTCATAGCTCTTACTCCAGCGAAGGCTGCGCCTGCTGCAATGTTTATTGCGGCTACTTCCCCCTCTGGTTGTAAGACAACCATATTGTATTTTCTTTCATTTGCAGCCATAAAATGCAGTAATCCCGTTGAAGGTGTCATAGGATAAGCAACATATACCTTGCATCCGGCCTTTATTGCGCCTAATCCTATGGCTTCGTTTCCGTTTAGAAATATCCTTTTTTCTGAAGTTTCCAATTTCTCTAGACGGTACCCAAAATTTCTCTCAAAGTTTTCCTCGGCATATTTATATCCAATTTGGGCAGCTTTTATGTTGGATTCAGCAACATTTGCCTTAAAAGTGTCCATCAATACTCCCTCAAGTAATCTTAAATCGTATTGGAGAAGCGCAAAAGCTGCTCCAAGTGCAACAGTATTACGCATTACTAGTCTGCGTTCTTTGAGGTCTTCTCTGACGATTCTCTTCAAAGGAATGGGGTAAAGCTTTAAGTCGTTTCTTTCTAGGCTTTCCCGGGTTAATTGTATATCGTCTTCATCATAAATTATTCCACCACCATAGTCAAGTTCGTTTTTGTGCACCATAACTGTTTCAGCGTTCAAGGCTATGATAAGATTAGTATAATCAAGTTGAGAGTATACTCTTTCTCTGTTCACTCTTGCAACATAGAAGTTGTGTCCTCCTCTTATGAGGGATTGATAATAGATTGTGCCAAAAACGTGGAGTCCTCCACGCATGCATGTTTTAGCGAAAAGAAAGCCTGACCTAGCTATGCCTGCTCCAGCTTCTCCCCCAATCAAAACAGACAGTTCATTAATTTTCATAAGTATTTTCACCAATTAGGCTTTTGATTATGATAACTGAAGCATAAAACAGTTTCTAAGACTGTGGAATTCTGCCTTAAAGTTTATTCTAGTTTCCTGCGACCCAGGCGCGATTAAAGATAGCTCCTTTCAGTTAATTCTTCAACTTCTTCTTTCCCTTTCTCTAATTCTTCTACCTGTTCCTTATCTAAACTTAATAGTAAGGCTTGGAACTCTCCGACATGAGTTTTTTCTTCCCTAGCGACCTCCAGTAAAACCTTCTTTATGTCTTTGTTTTCTGTCATTGCGGCGAGTTGCTCATAAAGATTTACTGCATCCAATTCTGCAATAATAGCAATTCTTAAGAGCTCTCTTTCTGTGGCTTTTTTGCTTATTTTTTCTATATTTACGGGGATTTTAGCTAGCATTTCATTCATCTCTTATTTTGATTGTTTTCTTTGGAGCGGTTAGTTGATAAGTTTTGCTCTTTATGTAGTAAGCTTTATAAATTAGATATGAAATATTTTTCATATGAAAAAATATTCAAGTGTGGTTAAGTATGAAACTCGGCCTAAGTGAAACCTGCTACAAGTTCTTCCTAGCTCTAGCAAACCCCACACGACTAGCAATACTCGAACTTCTACGGGACGAGCCCAAAAACGTAAATGAAATCGCTAAGGCCCTTAATCAAGAACAAAGCATGATTTCACATAATCTAAAAATCCTAGAAAAATGCGGCTTCATCTTTTCAGAAAGAAAGAAAAAAGAACGCTTCTACCACTTAAACAAAGAAACAATGGAGTCCCTTTTCAAGATATTCACCTATCACGCTGCGAAATACTGCCCCGAAAAAGGAGAATGCTTAACCCGACAAAAGCTTCAAGACAGAAAAAGAAAAGAAGCATCAGCCAAATTCTACTTAAGCCACGTTTAAGGTGAAAGAAGATGACTGAATCACCCCAAAACAAGAAGAAGATTCTAAAGGAACTAATCAAACAGTTACATTCCGGAGTACAACCCCAAGAAATTAAAGAAAGGTTCAAAAACGTCCTTGAAGGAGTAACTCCGTTAGAGATATCTAGGATCGAACAGGAACTTATCCAAGAAGGCATGCCCCGAGAAGAAATTCGAAGACTATGCGAAGTTCACTTAACTGTTTTCCGAGAACAACTCGAAAAACAAAGCTCCAAAACGTTTCCTGAACATCCCATCCATATCCTCATGGAAGAACACAAAATTATGCTTCAACTGTCAGAGAAACTCACAAACGTCGCTAATAGGATCCAAACAGTTAATAACCTAAACTTTGCACACAACGACCTTGAAAAACTTAAACATATAGCAAAGGACTTTCAGGACTCAGAAAAACATTATTTGCGAGAAGAAAACGTTCTTTTTCCATATTTAGAAAAGCATGGAATAACCGAGCCTCCAACTATCATGTGGATGGAGCATAACCAAATAAGAGAGAAAAAGAAACAGCTTCATAGCCTAGTAGAAAACTATAACAACATCAGTTTTGTCGATTTTCAAAAACAAATAAACGAAATAGCTGCCTTCCTGAACAATATGCTTTCAAATCATTTCTTTAAAGAAAACAAAATACTTTTCCCTGCAGCTCAACGAGTAATAGATAACGACGAGTGGAAGGAAATTAGACATGAATTTGATGAAATTGGATATTGCTGTTTTACCCCGCCACAGCTGATCGCGTCCCCTTCTCAAACCAAAATGGTTCAAAAAATCAAACCTCAAGCCATTCTACCGAAGAAGAATGTTTTGCAGTTCGAGACAGGGGCTCTTTCTAAGGATGAAATTGAAGCTGTTCTAAACACTTTACCTATAGACATAACTTTTGTTGACAAAAATGACATGGTGAAATATTTTAACAAAGCTGAAGAGAGAATATTTGTTCGTACAAAAGCCGTTATAGGTAGAAAAGTTCAACTCTGTCATCCACAAAAAAGCCTCCACATAGTGAACAAGATTTTAAACGCCTTCAAAACGGGTGAGAAGGACGCGGCAGAATTTTGGATTCAAAAAGACGATCGCTTAATTCACATCAGATACTTCGCAGTTAGAGATAAAAACGGCAAATACATCGGGACTCTTGAAGTAACCCAAGATATAACTGAACTTAAGAAGATTGAGGGTGAGAGAAGACTTCTTGACTGGGGAAAATAAGGTTAACTCCTGCTCTCCCATTTTTATCCAATTGCTATGTTACTAAAGATGTTTGTCTATGGAACGCTAGAGTGGGAGTTTAGTTATCTTTATTTAGTATTTTGAAAACATTATCTATTGATTCGGATTGTAGGCATGTAAGAGTTGGATAGGGATGGGGCGCATTAGGCGAAGCCGTGCTGAGGTTATATTAAACATTTTAAATGAAGCGTTAAAGGGTGTAAATAAAACACGGCTTATGTATAAATGTAACCTCAATTTTGCCCGTTTTAATCGTTACCTACAGGATCTGCTGGACGCGGGCTTAATTGAACGTGTTGAAGACCAAGCTAGCAATCCGGGCATTCCTCTTTATAGAACGACAGAAAAGGGTAAGGAACTATTAACTGTTCTCCGAAAAGCAGATGAGTTCATATCTATTTAACAGTGTTAATGGCTATTTCCCTTAACTTAGCATCTATCTTTAATTCTAGTTCCAGACTTTTGTCAGTGAGGTTTGTTATGCTGGTGTTTTGAATTACAATGGTTTTTTCCGGTGGAACTATTATGGTCCCTATAGCAGTTCTGTCTAATCCCTCTAGATCTGGTTCTCCCTCATCTATGAGCAACGTTTTCCACTTCTGCTTAATTCTCACAGCAGCTCTTTCCTTGTTATACTGAAGTATGTCTATACTTGCCAAGAAACGTGCTATGTCTCGTAGATATTCTTCGGAAACACTAAGTGTGTCCGCGATCGTTGAAAGGTCATGCCACTCACCATTCTCTAACACACGTAACAAGTTTTCAAGTTTGGACAAATATTTCTCTCCCAATTAGGGATATTAGTAGTGTAGGAATTCAAGTATTTATGCAGAGTAGAATATTAATACAGCTTTCAATTCTACCATTTTGTTGCCAGTTTTCTTGGTGCTTTTATAGGAATCTTCTGGAATATATATAATAAAGTTCTAGAACATTGGTCTTTATTTTTCTTTCCTACTCCTTTTTAAATAAGCTCGCTACTAATTAGATAGGCTGGGAGAAAAGGAGAAGTGTGAAACTGAGCGATAAACCAAGTGATTCTCATCCGCTCCCTTCAGGGAGGGATCGCCTAGAACTTTCTAGTGTTGAACGCTGGCGAGAATTTGTAAAGTTTCTAAAACTGCAATGGAAACAGATGTGGAGGGAACGAATAGATGACAAGTTTTTGGCCGAAGGAATCGCCAACAAAGACTATTCCCTATTATTCGTTGATCAAGGGACAATAATTATTGCTACAAGAGATTACAAACCATTGAGCTTCAAAGAAATTGTAGAATCTTATAAAGTACCTTATATGGAAAAGGTTATTCAACCGCATCCTTCTGTAGGCGGATGGGGAAAATTTATCAGGACGGTGATCAGGAATCAAAAAATCCAGAAACAAAATAGACGCCAACAAGCTTTCAAACATAAAAGAGAGAAGCAGCAACTGAAGAAAGGTGGAAGAGGCTGGCTTCATTTGGACCTTTAACAAAAATGTCTTTATT